>NZ_JBNPEC010000153.1:0-12530 GCF_051117345.1 Alcanivorax sp. | reverse complement strand
GCGCCTCCGGGGAAACGTATGGGCATGCTGTCGACATCCTTTCGGGGGGCAAGATCACTGCGGACGTGAAGTTTGCACCCCTGGAAGCGACCGGTGTTAAAACCGTACGCAACCCTGCGGAAATTGGTAAGGCCGTGAAAGAAGCGACAGGCTGGTAATACAGACTGTTGAAAGAAAAAGGCCGGCAAAATGCCGGCCTTTTTTTGTGAGAGTTGCCCACACTATTTCTATAGTCTCTGCTGGCTGGGAAAAGCACCAAGCCTTCCCGTCCCCGGGTTGAGCCCTCAGGGGCCATAGAAATAGTGTGAGCAAGCCCCCTCAGTGGAGAATATCGTCCTCCAGATCAAAGAACTCGTACTCATTGAGTTCCTTTTTCAGGCGGCGGGCCTCCAGACGATCTTCGATGCGATGACGCATGTCCATGTTGAACGCACGGGAGCGCGCACTGCGTTCCTCCTGCTCTTCATCGTCCACATCGTCATCCAGAATATCGAAATCTTCGTTCATCAGCAGATCTTCCGAATCAAGGTCTTGCTCATTACGATGGTTACTCATGGTGGCCTCCTGTGTCTGACCTCCTCAAACAACCTGTTAATCGGCTAGTCAGGTCCGGGGCACCGGTTTCCTAACGTCCTCAGCGCCTGTATATCTCCAGATTTTCCCGCTTACAAGTTTTTTTTTATTTCCGATGATAAGTGGTGGTGGCTGGAGCACCTGGCGGCGCAGGAAGCGGATCGGAGCGCTTGCTGCGGTGCGGAGTGTGATGGAGATCATGCCTGGCCGCTGGATAGAAAAATCAGTCACTTAAGTGCTGGAATGCCCGGGCCCGGCTTTGTAAAGTGGAGCCATGGGGATAACCCTTTCGTCTGGAGCCTGCAGAGCCTCTTCCGACGTCGCCCGCTGGGGGCCGCGCAGCCACCGGTTACATTTTCAGGGATTCTGCAGAGTTCATATGCGTATTCCTGGTTAACAGGGTGCCGAAGTAAAGGCGCCAACGAATGCGTCACAGAAGCTTATTCAACGCTCCGTTGAGAGAATCATCTGTTGAGAGAATAAGAAGATGGCAGAACTGCTGATCATTATTGGGGTAAGTGGCTTCATCATCAGCACCCTTGGCCTGATGCACGAGGCGGGTAGCCGGGGACATAGTGCCTTGTTTTTCCTGTTACCCCTGGCAAGCCTGGGACAGGTGCAGCAGCACTGGGAGGAATATCGCTGGTGGGCGCTGGGACGAGTAGCGTCATTGCTTACGGCGGCGGTAGGGGTGGCGCTGTTTCTGGCAACCGGCCAGAGCCCGCTGGAACAGGCTCCCCGGCAAAACCTGGCGGGGCAGGCGGGCCAGGTGTTGCGGGGCGATAATATGGCCACCAGTACCGCATTTGTGACGTCTGAGGAGGCCGCGCTGCTGGTAGTAGAAGGTCAGGGAAAAGCTCTGTCAGGCCGTTTGCATGGAAAGACATTCCGTTATGACCGGGTGGCACTGATAGACGGGGTCCTGACAGCCAGCCAGGGGAAAGGCTTCCTGCCCGAACTGGAAGTGCGCATTCTGCTGGGCTGGGATCCTGAAGCAATCACCGAGCGCCGTTCAATGCTGGTGAACCCATCCGATGAAGGGGCGCCTGTGGTGCATTTATCCTGGAAACCGGAGGGGCAGGACTACCCGGAAACCCGTATCTTTTCCGGCGGCTACCGTCTGGAGCTGGCGCTGGCGCCGCTGGATACCGATCAGCTTTCCGGTTCCATGGTGCTGGTCATGCCGGACAGCTTCAAAAGTTATCTGGTTGGTGACTTCACGGCGTATTCCAATCATCTCCGCTATCGTAATGGCAATGTCGATTTGCACTTCGATCACGATGACACCCTGGCCTATGTAGCCGAGGAATATCTGGCCACCCAGTTCCCGGAAGGTGTGCTTGAATCTGTTCAGGCGGAGCATGTACAGATGCGCCGCGCGGAGTCTAGTGGTCAGGTAATGTCCCGGGTCGTGTTGACCAATGGTGCGGTGGAGCAACGGCATGTGCGCCTGGAAAAAAGCGAGGTGGGCTGGGCCGTGGTGCCGGGGTCAATGGAAACGCGGGTGATCACGGAGCCGCGAGAGGGCAGTGCAACTCTCAGATCGCCGGTGTTCGAGAAAGCGGCGCCAGAAGAGGCGCAGGTGTTACCGCCGGTGGAGAAGACCTTCCCGGAGCTTGTGGCCTATGTGGACAGCAATGTACTGCTGGAAACCCACAGTGGCCGTCAGCTTGATGGGGTGTTGCGCCGCATCAGTGGTGATCGTTTGTGGTTGGTCATGAATGTGGGTAGCGGTAATGTGGAGCGTAGCGTCTCCGCAGAGGAGCTCAAATCACTGACGCTGTCCAATGGACAACGGATTGATCTGGTATCTGAGGGTGATGGCAGTGATGAAGCGGGGGTTGTCTACGACAGTGAACCGCGGGTTGAACAACAGTCGGAACAGATCAGCAAGGTGGACGAGCCTGTTGAGGAAATTTCTGCGAAACTGAAGGGGCTCCGTGCCCTGGTAGGTAAATCCGTCACCATCACCGCCAGTGGTGTCGCCACCCGTACAGGGATTCTGCAGGCGGTCACTGAGGATCATTTGACCTTGAGTGTGGCGATGGGAGCAGGCAACATCGAATACTTCTATGACATGAACAGCATTCAAAAGGTTGAGGCAGCACGTTGAAGATACTGATTACCGGAGGCAGTGGATTTATCGGCCAGCACCTGTGCCGGAGGCTTGCGGCTCACGGGCATGATCTTGTCGTGCTCAGCCGCCGTCCCAGACGGGCCGCCAAGCTGTTGCCGGAAGAAACCCGTATCGTGTCGTCCCTGGATGATATTGCCGATGACGACGCCATCGACGGCATCATCAACCTTGCCGGTGAAAGCCTGTTTGCCGGGCGCTGGACGGAACGCCGTAAAAAGGTGCTGTTTGACTCTCGTATTGGGGTTACCCAGGGCCTGGTGGCGCTGGTGTCCCGATTGCAACGCAAGCCGGCGGTGATGGTATCCGGCTCTGCGGTGGGCTTCTACGGGGATGCAGGTAATGCGGAGCTGACGGAAGACAGCTCTGCCCGCAAACGTGATTTCGGTTATCTGCTCTGCGATGCCTGGGAGCAATCGGCACGGCCTGTGTCCCGTCAGGGTGTGCGGTTGTGTCTGGTGCGCACAGGCATTGTACTGGGCCGTGATGGCGGCATGCTTGGCAAGCTGCTCCCGGTTTACCGGCTCGGGTTTGGCGCCATGCTCGGCGATGGTAGCCAGTGGTTGAGCTGGATACACATCGACGACATGGTGGCGATTCTGGTGCGGGCGGTGGAAACCCCGGGTATTGACGGGGTATTCAATGCCACGGCACCGGCACCGGTTACCCAGCGAGAGTTCCATCGATCCCTGGCCAGTGCGGTCAAGCGACCGGCTTTTCTGCGGGTGCCGTCAGTGGCGCTGCGTGCCGGGCTGGGCGAGCAGTCTGAGATCCTGCTGGGCGGGCAACGGGTGTACCCCCGCCGCCTGGAGCAACAGGGTTTCGTGTTCCGTTTTCCGGATTTGACGTCGGCGCTGGCTCACCAGGTCAAGCGCTGAGCCCTGTTCCTCCCCCTTGAAAAACACACGGCTGCCCCTATTACTCCCGGGTGATTAACTCATAGGAGTCAGCTGTGTCCGTAGAAAAACAAACCCATGGTTTTCAGGCGGAAGTATCCCGCCTGCTGCACCTGATGATTCATTCCCTGTATAGCAACCGGGAAATTTTTCTTCGTGAATTGATCTCCAACGCCTCTGATGCCTGCGACAAGCTGCGTTTCAAGGCACTGGATGATCCTTCCTTACTGGAATCAGGCAACGACCCGGCGATCAGTCTGCGAATCGACAAGGAGGCGGGCACCCTTTCCATCGCCGATAACGGTATCGGTATGAACGAGGAAGAGGTTATCGAGAACCTGGGCACCATTGCCCGTTCCGGCACCGAAAAATTCCTCGCCTCGCTCAGTGGTGATCAGAAGCAGGACGCCCAGCTGATCGGTCAGTTTGGTGTGGGCTTTTATTCCGCGTTCATTGTCGCTGATCGAGTAACCGTGGAAAGCCGCAAGGCTGGTACCGATGTCTCCGCCGGTGTCCGCTGGGAAAGCGATGGCCAGGGTGAGTTTACCGTGGAGCCCATTGACCGGGCAGAGCAGGGTACGGCGGTGATTCTGCATCTGCGCAAGGATGCCAGGGAGTTTCTGGATGACTTCAAGGTCCGCCAGGTGGTGCATCAGTATTCGGACCATGTGGCCTTCCCGATCACGCTTGTCACCCCGGCAGAAGGCGACGACGAGGAAAAAACAGAAACCCTGAACTCCGCCACGGCCTTATGGCAGCGGCCCCGTCAGGAAATCAGCGACGAGGAGTATCAGAATTTCTACAAGCACATCAGCCACGATTTTCAGGATGCGCTGAGCTGGAGTCACAACAAGGTTGAGGGCAAGCTGGAATATACCAGTCTGCTTTACATTCCTGCCCGGGCGCCGTTTGATCTGTATCACCGGGAAGCCAATCGTGGCCTTAAGCTCTATGTGCAGCGTGTCTTTATCATGGACGACGCGGAGCAGTTTCTGCCCCAGTACCTGCGTTTTATCAAGGGTGTGATTGATGCCCCGAACCTGCCACTGAACGTGAGCCGGGAGCTGCTGCAGGACTATGGCCCGGTACAGAAGATCCGTGCAGCGCTGACCAAACGGGTGCTGCAGATGCTCAAGAAACTGGGCAATGACGAGGAAAAATTCGCCACGTTCTGGTCCCAGTTCGGCCAGGTGATCAAGGAAGGCATCGGCGAAGACCGTGACAATCAGGAAGCGGTTGCCGCCCTGTTGCGTTTTGCCAGCAGCAAGCAGCCAGGCAAGGCGACTACCTCGCTGGACCAATATCTGGAGAACAAGCCGGCAGACCAGGACAAGATCTATTACCTGCTGGCTGACAGCCCGTCGGCGGCAGAGAACAGTCCGCATCTGGAAGTCTTCCGCAAGAAGGGTATCGAGGTCCTGTTGCTCAGCGATCCGGTGGATGAGTGGATGGTCACCTATCTGGACAGCTACAAGGACGTGAAGCTGGTCAATGCGGCCCGTGGCGAGCTGGATCTGGGCGAAGAGGCGGACCAGGCCGATAACGATAATCCGCTCATCGGCCGTCTCGGCAGCATCCTCTCAGAACGGGTGGAAGCTGTGCGCGCCACCTCCCGTCTGGTGGATTCCCCGGCGTGCCTGGTGTTGGCTGAAGATCAGCTGGGGCCGCAAATGCGCCGCATGCTGGAAGCTGCCGGGCAACCGGCGCCGGAAAACAAACCGGTGCTGGAAGTGAATCTGAGCCACAGCCTGGTACAAGCGTTGGCGGAGATGGAAGACGGTGAACACTTCGACGACATGGCCGCACTATTGCTCGACCAGGCCATGCTGGCGGAAGGGCAGCTGCCCAAAGATCCGGCGGCAACTGCCCGACGCTTGCAGGCGATGTTGGTGAAGGCAGTGAACAGTTAACAGCGACGCGATCAGGGAGGATGCATTTCCAACCGCAAGCGGCCGCGCCCATTTCCTGGGTGCGGCCGCTTGCGTTTCTGATATGACAATAATTCTTCGCGCAGCGGTTAACGATTCACGGTTAACGGTTAACTGCCGTGCCGCGTTGTATCCCTGACGGGGGGCGCTTATGATGCCTCAAAAGCTGCTATACAAGGCGTTCCGTATGGAGCAGGAAAGACATAACGCAACGATTCTGGGCGGTGGCAGTTTTGGCACCGCCATGGCCAGTATCCTGGCCGCCAATGGCCACCGGGTGAATATCTGGGTACGTGACCCGGAAACGGCCGCGGCGATCAATCTGGATAGGGAGAACAGCCGCTACCTGCCTGGTGCTGAATTGCCTGCGGGAGTGAATGCCACAGACAGTCTGGAAGAGGCGCTGGATCAGGCATCCCTGGTGTTTGTGGCCATTCCCAGCAAGGCGTTTGTGGACGTTCTCCGCCAGGCCAGGGAGTGGGTGCCGGCTGACACCATGGTGATCAGCTGTACCAAGGGGATCTATTCCGAAGGCTTTCTGCTGATGAGCGAAGTGTTGCAGCAGGAGTGGCCCCACGCCCGTATTGGTGCTCTCAGTGGCCCTAATCTGGCCAAGGAAATTGTCGAGCAAAAGTTTTCCGGCACGGTAGTGGCAAGTCCGGATGAGGAGCTTTGTCAGGTCGTGCAGACGGCCCTGAGCTGTGATTACTTCCGGGTCTATGACAATCCCGATATTTATGGTGTGGAATTGGGCGGTGCCCTGAAGAATATCTATGCGGTGGCTTCCGGCATGGCCGCAGCCATTGGCGTGGGCGAAAATAGCCGCAGCTTCATGATTACCCGTTCCCTGGCTGAAATGAGCCGTTTTGCGGTGGAGCTGGGTGCCAACCCGATGACATTCCTGGGGCTGTCCGGGGTGGGGGATTTGATCGCCACCTGTAGCTCTTCGTTGTCGCGCAACTACCAGGTGGGTTTCCAGCTGGGCAAGGGCAAGAGCCTGGAAGAAGCGGTGGAAAGCCTGGGGCAGACAGCTGAAGGCATCAACACCATCAAGCTGGTGGCGGACAAGGCCGCGGAGCTGGGGGTTTATATGCCTCTGGCCACGGCCCTGTATCAGATCGTTTACCATGGCCAGCCGCTGGAGCTGGTTATCCAGCAGTTGATGAGCGGGGAATACAAACACGACGTGGAATTCCAGCTCGCTGGAGCCAGTGCATGAAGCTTTATCTGAGCCGCCACGGCCAGGCGGTTTCCCGGGCTCCTACCGATGCGGAACGCCCCTTGACCGAGACGGGCAGGGCGGCGCTGCTTGCTCACTGGCAAGGCATGCGGGACAGCGGAATTGCCGTGTCGGGGCTGATCGCCAGCCCCTATGTGCGCGCCCAGCAGACCGCAGATTGCATTGATCAGGTCTATGGTGGTCTGCCCAGGAAAACCTGTGAGCAGCTGGTCCCGGATGCGAACCCGCAAGCGCTTTTTGACTGGTTGCTTGCCAACCCAGCCGGAGATAACGCCGTGTTGGTTAGCCATATGCCGTTGGTGGCCCAGTTAACCGCAAGCTGGACCGGTTCGGCCGAGCGTATCGGTTTCAATGTGGGGACGGTGGCCTGTCTGGATGTGGAGGTGGCTGCTGCAGCCGGTGCCCGTCTGCTGTGGTTACGCAGCCCTGGCGAGGCTGTGTCTGGCCGCTGATCCGGAAAACTCTACCCTTGAGAACGCTTTCCGTACCGTTCGCCGTCTGGCGCTAGTCAGGTTATTTGCGATTGCCCTAACCTGACCTTGATGGCACTGGAACGCATGGCAGACTCCTGAACGGTGTCATCGGTACCACCCTAAGGGGGGGAATGTGATGTCTCCTTGCATCACATCATCTTAGGCAGATCCTCGAGCACCAACCTATGTTGGTGCTTTTTTTATGTGTGTCATTCGACGATTTCTATTCCAGCAGAAACCCTGTTTTAGCACGGGGCACAGACACGTTTTTAGTCTGTGAACGTTGTGGTAGCGGGTTTTAGCGGGATTCGGAATCCGGTTGCCAGGCTAACCGTTCAATGGGTTGGCCATCGGCGGCCACCAGGTTGAGCAGAATGGGTAGGCGCCCGAGAAATTCCAGCCCCTCTGACTGGCGAAGCTCTCTGAGATACTGCTTTACCCGGCCACTGATCCACGGATGCAGGGTTGCCTTGATGGTGACGCCCTTGCAGCGTGAGCCCCTTTGCCGGTGCCAGTCCTGCAGGGCGGAGCGCAGTACCGGAAAGTGGGACTGGAACTGCTCGAAGTCGTCGGCCACCAGATAAATGTCGTACTGGTAGAGATTACCGCGCCAGCTCATTCCTGCCTTGGTTTCCTTGAGTCGCAACCGTGGTGCCAGGGTGCCGTTGATCCCGGCTTCCTGCGGGCGGTAACGGGCCCGTTCGCGGGTGTAATGCTCCGGGGCTTCCAGGTGGTCGAGGGCGTCAACAAGGGCAGCGCCGCTTTCCGGTCGATCTGCCGGGGCCTTGGCCAGCAACTGGCGCAACAATGGCTGATAATGGCGGAGTGTGACTGGCAACAAGGGTATCGGTTCACGCAGGTGGGCCTGCGCCATAGCGCTGGCATCCTCGCCGTGATAAGGCGGTTTGCCAGTGAGCATTTCGTAGAACACACAGCCCAGGGAATAAAGGTCTGATTGTGGTGTCAGCGGCTGGGAGCGGTGTTGTTCCGGGCTCATGTATTTGGGGGTGCCCATGATGCTGTTGGTACTGGTGACGCTGGTATCGCGCAGCATGTTGGCGGCGATGCCGAAATCCATCAACAGTGCGGAGCCGTCGGCACGAAACATCACATTGTCCGGCTTCACGTCCCGGTGAATGAAGCCATGCAGACCGGCGTAGTCCAGGGCGCCAGCCAATTGCCGCAGCACGTTTTCTGCGTCTCTGGGCTCTATGCCATCGCGAATGCGCTGTTTCAGGCTGCCCCCGGTCACGTACTCCATGCTCAGATAATAGTAACCCTCGTGCTCGCCCACGTCATACACCGGCACGATATGGGGATGATTGAGGCTGGCCACGGTGCGCGCTTCCTGCATGAAGCGTTCGGCAAAGCTGGGTTCCAGGGCGAGAGAGGGGGTGAGTATCTTGATCGCGACCTGGCGCTCGAAGGAATGCTGGGTAGCGAGGAAGACATGTGCCATGCCACCCTTGCCAAGGCGTTCGGTAATACGGTATCCGGGAAGTCTGATGGCCATGCTGTTATCGAGGTCGTCCTGACCGATTATTGTTGTCGGGCCCGGGGGAGTTTACTCGGGCGGTTCGCCGTAAAGCGCCTTCATTTCGGCTTCGGAGCGACGGGCCTGGGCCAGTTTCGCTTCCAGCCGTTTCTTCTGTTGATCAAGGCTGAGGAAAAAGCTGACCTTGCTCTGCAACAGTTGCGGATCAATGGGCTTGAACAGATAGTCTACGGCACCACTGCGATAGCCTTGTTGCACAAAGCGGGTTTCTTTCGAGATGGCAGTCACAAAAATGATAGGCACATTCTGGGTGCGCTGATGGGAGCGCATGATGCCGGCCACTTCGAAGCCGTCCATTTCCGGCATTTGTACGTCCAGCAATACCAGGGCGTAGTCTTCCTTGAGGAGCTTGGCCAGGGCCGCATTGCCGCTGGTCACGCTGTCCAGATCACAGTCCATGTCTTCCAGTACCACCTCGAGCGCCACCAGATTCTGTGGGGTGTCATCCACCAGCAGGATACGGGAGCGGGGTAGTTGCAGATTGTCGTCACTGGAGTCGGCAGTGGTACTCATGATGTGATCCGGTTGGCGTAGTAGCTGAGACTTTAGTCTTACCCGATGTTATCAACTTTTTTCGGAACCGTCTTGCTCTTCCAGCTTCCATTGTTGCACGGCCATCTGGGTTTTTACCTGTTCAAGCACATCCAGCAAGGTGTCGCGGATCAGCTGGTCGAGTTGCTCGCCTTCTCCTTTGGCGGCACCGATCAGATCGTGGAGGAGTTGCTCCAGCTGCGGTCGGTTGGCTGGTGAGGCCAGGTCATTCACCAATTGATCCACGAAAGCGGTTCCGGTTTCGCGCACGGCGTCGCCGAGTAGGGCGATAGCCCGGGGCCCGGCCACAGGGATGGCCGCCAGGCGTTTACCGGCCTGGGTGCGAGTGAGCGATTCGTCGGTCAGGTGGGCGAAATATTCCGCCAGCTGATCGCGATACTGGCCGTGGCTTTTCTGGGTGGCGTCGGCGATGCGGGTGGCGATAAAGCTCACCAGCTTGTCCTGGCGCGGTGCCAGTACCTGGGTTTCGATGCGGTGCAGCAGCGGACTGCCGCCGCCTATTTCCCGTTGCGCACCGCTGAGAACATTGATCACCACCCGGTCGGAAATTTCTTCTACCACGATGCCGTAGTACTTGAGCACGGTCTGGCCTAACCAGGTCTGGGACAGATCAATAATGCCCATGCGTTGCAGGCGCATGACCAGGCCGACTATGCGCAAAACCCGTAGCCAGCGGAAACTGCCCACCGGAATACAGCCGAGCAGGTCATACCAGTGGGCAAAGGGGTAGAAGAACCAGCGGTGGTAGGTGCTACGGGCTATCGCGACAATCCAGCGGATTACGAACTCGGTCAGGTAGACAGCAACGAAACAGAGGTCGTAGAACAAGAAATTACTGTGGATGGTGTCCCGGTAGAAGGCATGGAAAGCCGGCGTGAGATCTGCCAGAAACGCCTGTACCGGCGGCACCTGGAAAAGCCAGTCGAACAGGATCAGGCCAAGGTTGAGGATGACCAGGGCAATCATCAACAGATCGATAACAAAACCGATCGTGTCCAGGTTGAGCTTGAGCTTTTCCGGGTGCAGTTTGATTTTCATGGATCAGCCGCGAAACCGTGCCCACACCGGGCAGTGATCAGAGGGTTTTTCCATGCCGCGCAGGTCGTAGTCAACGCCGGTAGTGTCGAGTTTCTCCAGCAACGGCGGGGTGGCCAGCACCGTATCAATGCGCAGGCCCCGGCGCGGCTCCCGCTCGAAACCCCGGGAGCGATAGTCGAACCAGGAAAAAATGTCATCGGTGTCCGGATTCTGGTGCCGGAAGGTGTCAGTCAGTCCCCAGCCGATAAGACGCTGCCACCATTCCCGCTCCTCCGGCAGGAAACTGGTTTTGCCTTCCCGTAGCCAGCGCTTTCGATTGGCTTCGCCGATGCCGATATCCAGGTCGGTGGAGGAAATATTGAAATCTCCCATCACCGCCACCTGTTCGTTGGGCTGGTGGTGGTTATCCAGATAGTGCTGCAGGTCCTGGTAGAACTTTTCCTTGGCTGGAAACTTGATCGGATGGTCACGATTTTCCCCTTGGGGGAAATAACCATTGAGCACGGTAAGCGCAGAGCCATCGGTGTGGCGCAGGGTGCCGATAATCATGCGACGCTGGGCGTCTTCGTCGTCGGTGGGGAAGCCGTACTGCACTGATTCCAGCGGCTCGCGGGTTATCAGCGCCACACCATAGTGGCCTTTCTGACCAAAATAGTAGGGGTGGTAACCCATGTCGCGAACCGCCTGTTCAGGAAATTCCGGGTCGTTAACCTTGGTTTCCTGAAGGCCGATTAGAGCCGGCTGATACTTGTCAATGACTGCCTGCAGCTGGTGCAGGCGGGCGCGAATACCATTGATGTTGAATGAAATCAGGGTCATGGAGCCTCCTTGGTGCGGGCATTGTACACCAACAAAAGATGACGGAGGCAGGCAACGCTGTGGCGTTTTCGGACATGGTCCGGGGTGAACAGTTGTGGCTATCATGTCTCTTTTGTTTTCGTGCCCAACTCAGGGAGACACCATGTCAGCAGTTTCTGCCGATCGTCAGACGCTGGTATTTGCCCATGCCAACGGCATTCCAGGCCATAGCTATGACACCTTTCTGGCGCCGCTGGCGGACGAGTTCGATGTCGTCATCATCGATCGGCTGGGCCACAATCCGGCTTACCCGGTGGATGCAGATTGGTACAATCTCAGCCTGGAGCTGGAAGCCAGGCTTGAATCCCTGCCCAAGCCGCTGGTTGGCGCCGGCCATTCGCTGGGGTCGGTGGTTATGTATCTGGTGGCCCAGCGCCACCCGGAATGGTTTTCCGCGCTGATCATGCTGGACCCGCCAATGATGAATGGCTGGCACGGGGTGATGATGCATGCAGCGAAACTGACCGGCATGATTGATCGGGTAACGCCGGCGGGCAAAAGCAAGGGGCGGCTGGATTACTGGCCGAATTGGGAAGCGGTGGAGAGCTACTTTTCCTCACGCGGCCTGTTCCGGGCCTTTGATCCACGTTGCCTGGCAGACTATCTGCGCGCGGGGCTGGAGCCCTGGGAGGGCGGCTGGCGATTGCGTTTTCGCCCGGAGGTGGAAGTGGCCATTTTTCGACATACCCCCACGGCTGCCACACGCATGCCCAGGCTGAACGTGCCTGGGGCGATTATCACCGGCAAGGGGTCGCCATCGCCGTTTCTCGACAGTGCCCGGCGCCATGTGCGCCGCCACGGCATGCTCCACCGCATTGCCGAAGGATCGCACATGTACCCACTGGAGAAGCCTGAACAGACCCTGGCCCTGTTTCGTGAAACCCTGCAAACGCTGCAACAGGGGGAGGCGAGTTAATGGCCGCAAAAGAGAAGAAATTTCACGTTTTCGGACAGACCCTGGCCGCCCTCAGCTGGGACGGCCAGGGCGAGCCGGTGCTGGCCCTGCATGGCTGGCTGGATAACGCCGCATCCTATATTCCGCTGGCGTCGCAATGGCAACGTCCCATGGTGGCACTGGATTTTTCCGGTCATGGCCACTCCGATCATCGCCCGGACGGGGGGGTAACCCACCTGGTGGATCATGTGCGTGATGTGCAGGCGGTGGCAGATCAGCTCGGCTGGCAACGCTTCACGCTGGTTGGTCACTCCATGGGGGCGGGGATTGCCTGCCTGTTCGCGGCAGCGTTTCCGGATAGGGTCTCCCGGCTGGTGCTGATTGAAGG
>NZ_JBNPEC010000086.1:0-2157 GCF_051117345.1 Alcanivorax sp. | reverse complement strand
GGGCATGCTCAGCCATCGCGGCAATGTGGCCGGCGCCATGATCAATGGCATCGAGCCTGAGGCCGAGCGCAAGGTGTCCATCGTCGGCGATTTCATGGAGCAGGGTGAGCTGGAGAAGCTGGCCCCTGGTGAGTTCGGCATGGTGCTTGGCTATGGGCTGGCCCGCCGTCTGGGTGCGGAACTGGGGGACAAGGTTACCCTGGTGCTGCCGGAAGCCACCATTTCCCCTGCCGGGGTAATGCCCCGCTTCAAGCGTTTCACCGTCACCGGCATTTTCCGGGTGCGGGCGGAAGTGGACTCCCTGTATGCCTATATCAATGTGCAGGACGCCGCCAAGCTGGCCCGCCAGTCCGGTACCGTGCAGGGCGTGCGCCTGAAGCTTGATGACCTGTTCAGCGCCCCGGCAATGGGCTGGACGCTGCAGCAGGAACTGGGCCCCAATTACTACACCCGGGACTGGACCCGCAGCCACGGCAATCTGTTCCAGGCTATCAAGATGGAAAAGACCATGATGACGCTGTTGCTCAGCTTTATCGTGGCGGTGGCGGCGTTCAATATCATTTCCAGTCAGGTGATGCTGGTCACCGAAAAGCGCGGCAATATTGCGGTGCTGCGTACTCTGGGGGCCTCGCCGGGTACCATCATGCGGATTTTCATGGTGCAGGGCACCGTGATCGGCTTTGCCGGTACCTTGCTGGGCACCGGGCTGGGTGTGCTGCTGGCCACCAATGTCAGCAAGCTGGCTGAGTGGGTGGAGAAAACCTTCAATACCCGGCTGTTTGACGCCTATTTTGTGAACTACCTTCCTTCGGAGCTGCAATGGTCCGACGTGATTACTATCGTCTCCATTGCGCTGGTAATCAGCTTTTCTGCCACCCTTTACCCATCCTGGCGTGCCAGCCGGGTGCAACCGGCGGAGGCCCTGCGTTATGAATGATTCCCGCAACGCCACCGGCACCGGTATCGTGCTGCAAGCCGAAAAACTGGTGAAGAGCTACGACGAAGGCAGCAACGAACTGGAAGTGCTCAGCGGTGTGGATCTGACCGTGACCCAGGGGGATATCCTGGCGATCATCGGGACTTCCGGCTCGGGTAAGTCCACCTTGCTGAATTTGCTGGGGGGGCTGGATCGGGCAACCCGGGGTACTGTCTCCATCGCGGGTAATGCGCTGGCAACCATGAATGATCGCGATACCGGCAAGCTGCGTAATCGCTATCTTGGCTTTGTCTACCAGTTCCATCACCTGTTGCCGGAATTCACTGCGCTGGAAAACGTGGCCATGCCACTGTTGATTCGCGGTGACAGCCCGGCAAGCTGTCAGGAGAAGGCGGCGGCTACCTTGAAGAAAGTGGGGCTGGAGCATCGTCTCAAGCACAAGCCGTCGGCACTGAGTGGCGGGGAACGCCAGCGCGTGGCCATTGCCCGGGCCCTGGTGACCGAGCCGGCCCTGGTGATGGCGGATGAGCCCACCGGCAATCTGGACGAGCGAACCGCTGCCCAGGTGCAGGCACTGATGCTGGAGCTCAACGACACGCTGGGTACCGCTTTCATGATCGTTACCCACGACCGCGAATTTGCTTCGCGCTGCCCACAACAATACGAGTTACACGACGGGTTATTGCGGCGGCTCTGAGCCGTCGTCCTCTTTCGCTTCCTGTTCTTCCTGCTTGCGAGCTTCGCGGCGCAGCACTCTGGCGCGGCGGTGGGCACGCAGATTCCAGCTGCGCACCACGGCCAGTCGCCAGGCCACTTTTACGGCGGCATAGGCGAGGCCGCCAAACACCACTGCGCAAAGCGTTGATCCCAGCCATAGCGGCACCAGTTGCTCTACAAACCAGGCAACGGTGATGCCTTGGCCACTATGGGGCGGCATGCCCAGCATCCAGGCGCCAATCCGGTAGGTGAAATAGAAAATCGGTACATAGGTGACCGGATTGGAGATCCACACCAATACCACCGATAGCGGCAGGTTGCAGTGGAAGCGGACTGCGAGCAGGGCGGCCAGGCCCATCTGCAGGGGAATGGGTAGCAGGGCAGTAAAGACGCCGATAAAGGCGGCCCCGGCCCGTGAGCGCCGGTGGATATGCCACAGGTTCGGATCGGCCAATACCTCACCTAGAAAGCTCAACGCTTTCTGTTCGCGCAGGCGATCCGGT
>NZ_JBNPEC010000196.1:0-12657 GCF_051117345.1 Alcanivorax sp. | reverse complement strand
GCCAGATGCTGGAAGTCCAGGTGGGTGTACACCTGGGTGGTGGCCAGATCCGCGTGGCCCAGCAGTTACTGTACCGCGCGCACGTCGCCGGAGGATTCCAGCAAGTGGGTAGCGAAGGAATGCCGTAGTTTATGGGGGTGCAGGTGATCATCCAGCCCCCGCTCCAGAGCATGGCGTTTCAGGCGTTGCTGCACGCTGGAGGGTGACAGGCGGCGGCCATTCTTGCTAAGGAAGAGCGCCTTTTCTTCGCTGTCCTTGATGAACAGGGTGCGGGCCTTGAGCCAGCGACGCACGGCGGTCAGGGCCGGTTTGCCGATGGGGAGCTGGCGGGTCTTGTTGCCTTTACCGGTAACCAGCAGTTGGCCGGCACTCAGGTCCAGGCTGTCCAGATTCAGGCTCAGCAGTTCCGCCAGGCGCAGGCCGCAGGCGTAGAACAGTTCCATGATGGCCTGGTCGCGCAGGCTCAGCGGGTCGCCTTTTTCCATGCCCGCGTCCAGTAGCTGGCCCACTTGGTCCGCATCCAGGGCCTTGGGCAGGCGCTTGCCACTTTTCGGCGGCCGCACATCCACCGCCGGATTGTCCCGGGCCAGCCCTTCACGCATCAGATAACTGTAAAATGTACGCAGTGTGGATAGCAGGCGGGCAATGGTCTTGCCGCCTTTTCCCTGCCGGTGCAGGGTGGCCACCAGCGAGCGCATGTCGTGCACGGTGAGCGTGGCCCAGTCCCGCTGCCCGGTGAGGCGGAAGGCCTCTTTCAGGTCACGCTGGTAGTTGCTGACGGTGTGGGGCGAGAGGCGGCGCTCGAACTCCAGATGTTGCAGGAAGGTAGTAACGGTGTCTTTGTCGCGGTTTCCGCGGTTTCCGCTGTTCACTGTTAACTATTCACTGTTCATTGATCTTTTTGGCTGCCTGATGCGGGTATTGCCGCAGGACTTCGTGCAGGCGACGGCTCAGTACCTGGCCGATATGAGTGATGAACAGGGTGCCCAGGGAACTGCGGAAATGCATGGCGCTTTTGCTACCGATGGCTAGCAGGCCCAGCTTGCCCTGATATTCCAGGGGGACCATGGCGGCGGAGCGGATGTCGGTGGCGTGCTCCTGGAACAGGGCCTGCATTTCCTCTTCGCGCATGGCGCCGCATACCGCCTTGCCGTTGCGCAGCAGGTGGTTGAGGGCGCTGGGCAGGGCGTCGCTGTCGACACAGCGAATCTGATTGCGCAGGTCGCCGAGGATGGGCAGTTCCCGGTCGTAGAGCATCAGCGCCACCCGGTCGCAGTGAAAATCGTCGCCGAGGCTGGCGAGCAGGTTGCGGAACAGTTTTTCCGCCCCGCGCGCTTCCAGCAGTGACAGGGTCAGACGGCGGGTCTTGTCGAACAGGTGGTCGTTTTCCCGGGCCACGTCCAGCAGGCCGTTGAGGCGGTCACGCAGTTCGTTGTTACGGTCGCGGAGAATGGACGCCTGGCGTTCCAGCAGAGAGACAGCCTCCCCTTTGGAGTCCGGCAGGCGCAGCAATTCCAACAGCTCCGGGCGGTGCTGGAAGTAATCCGGGTTGTCGCGCAGGTAGGCGGCAACCTGGTCGGCGCTGGCTTTGGTGTTCTCCGTCATGGGATTGCGTCCTTTATTCCGCCGCGATTATGCGCTGGCTGTTACATCAATGCTGCCATCATAGACATGGCTGGCAGGGCCTGTCATCCGGATGCCATCCTGGCCGGTATAGCGAATCTGCAAGGTGCCACCGGGCAGGTGCACGGTCACGTCCTGATCCAGAAAGCCCCGTCGCTGGCCGATCACGACTGCGGCGCAGGCGCCGGAGCCACAGGCCAGGGTTTCCCCGGCACCCCGTTCATAGACGCGCAGGCGGATTTCATTGCGGCTGACGATCTGCATGAAGCCCACGTTGACCCGCTCCGGGAACTGTTCGTGGCTTTCCAGCAGTGGCCCCACGGTTTCCACCGGCGCGGTATCCACATTTTCCACCAGCAGGGTGCAGTGGGGGTTGCCCAGGCCGACGGCGCCGACTTCATAGGCGTTGCTGCCCGCGACCAGAAAATAGGTGTCCTGCTCGCCCTTGGCGATCAGGGGAATCGCTTCCGGGGCCCAGCGAGGGGCGCCCATGTCCACGGTTACCTGCTCGTCGTCGGTCACCGCCAGGGTCATCTGCCCGGCGGCGGTTTCCACCACGATTTCGGCCTTGTCGGTAAGCCCATGGTCGCGCACGAAACGGGCAAAGCAGCGGGCGCCGTTGCCACACTGGCTGACCTCGGAACCGTCTGCATTGAGGATGCGGTAACGGAAATCCGCGCCGGCGGAGCGGGCCGGTTGCACGATCAGCATCTGGTCAAAGCCCACGCCGAAATGCCGGTCGCCCAAGCGGCGGATTTCGTCGGCGGCGAACGGCACACCGGTTTCCGGCAGCGACTGGCTGATGCCGTCGATGACCATGAAATCGTTGCCCAGGCCGTGCATTTTGGTGAAGCGCAGGTTCATGCGGGGTGTCCGGTACGGGTAAAAGGCCATTGTACTCCGGGATGCGGGCGACGTCAGGTAACGGCGTATTCGCGTTGTTGCAGGAGCGTCGCTGGCGGTGGGATTCAGGCTTCACGACGAAGCCGCTGTAGGAGCGCCTCTTCAGGCGCGAACCTGAGCCCAAGCGAAGGCTGGGGTTCTGGGTGGCAATAGACTATCTGCAAGATTTGGGTTGTGCCTGGCGAATGTTGTTCCTTCGCCTAAGTTTGGATTCGCGTCTCAAGAGGCGCTCCTACAGGAGGCCTGTAGAAACATCCAGTGACGTTCCTATGGTGGGGGGCATTCGGTGTACAATGTGCCCTTACATTTCTTCAGGTTGCCACCATGCTTTCCTACCGCCACAGCTACCACGCCGGCAATTTTGCCGATGTCCTCAAGCACATCGTCCAGGTGGCGATCATCGAGTACCTGAAAAAGAAGGACAAACCCTTCACGGTGCACGATGCCCATGCCGGGGCAGGCAGCTATGCCATTGCCAGTGATCACATGCAGAAGACCGGGGAGTACCGGGACGGCATTGCCCGGCTGTTGGACAACCGCACCGGTGTGGGGGTGATTGACCAGTACGTGGCGCTGGTAAAAAAACTCAACCCGGTGGGCAAGCTCACCGAGTACCCGGGCTCGCCGCTGATCAGCGCCAGCCTGTTGCGCGAGCAGGATCGGCTGCAGTGTTCCGAGCTGCACAGTACCGATTTCGAGTTGCTGCAGCGTCGCTTTGCCGATGACAAGCGGGTGCGTGTGGAAAAGCTGGATGCCTGGCAGGGGTTCAAGGCCATGTTGCCGCCCCAGCATCGCCGGGGGTTGGTGCTGATCGATCCTTCCTATGAGATGGAAGCGGATTACCTTGGCCTGTTGCCGGCGTTGCAGATGGCCATGGAGCGCTTCTCCACCGCCACCTATGCCATCTGGTACCCGGTGCTGGATCGTAACCGCACGGAAAGTTTCATTCGCCGTTTCGTCAAGGCGGAGATTCCCAATATGCTGCGGGTGGAGTGTTGCCCGCGCCCGGATGCCTCTGGCCGTGGCATGACCGGCTCCGGCATGCTGATCGTCAATCCTCCTTACACCCTGGCCCAACACATGGCCCAGGCCATGCCTGTGCTCAAGAATGCCCTGTGCGAGCCCAACGGCCATACCCTGGTAAGAGAGTTGACCGGCGAGGCCTGACGGCCTGGGGCTATGACTCACGCGAACCGCATCAGGTACGAGCAGCGAGTTGCGAGGAGCGAAAGGTCATGCCCTGCTTCGCATTTCGAAACTCGCTTCTCGTCACTCGCCGAGCAGGCCGACCGCTGGCAATGCGACTTTGCCAGCGTGCTGGTAGACTGCGCCGCTTTTCGCGCTGCGGTAAGTGCTTGCTTGCCGGTGAAGGCGTATAACCGGTAAGACAGCCGTCAGTAGCCAGCCATGACCCAGCCCTCTTCTCTCCGCCGTCCCAGTCTTGTTGATGCCCTGCTGCCTATCGTGGTGCTGGTGGCCCTGTTGGCCGCGGCGGTATATCTGTATGGGGACAATGCCTCCTCCGGCCCTAATCAGATCGCCCTGTTGCTGTGCGCCGGGCTCGCCTCTCTGATCGCTTTCAAGAATGGTATGAGTTGGCGGGAGATCGAGACCGCCATGATCAAGGGCATTGCCGTGGCCCTGGGTGCGGTGCTGATTCTGCTCAGCGTGGGTGCCCTGATCGGCACCTGGCGGCTGGCGGGGATTGTGCCGTCGCTGATCTATTTCGGTCTGGAGTTGATGAACCCCTCGCTGTTTTACGCGGCGGCCTGTCTGATCTGCGCCATTATCGCCCTGAGTATCGGCTCCAGCTGGACGGTGGCAGCCACCGTGGGGGTGGCGCTGATTGGGGTGGCCAGCGGCCTGGGGCTGTCGTTGCCGGTGGCGGCCGGGGCAGTGGTGTCCGGCGCCTATTTTGGCGACAAGATTTCGCCGCTGTCGGAAACCACCAATCTGGCACCGGCGGTGGCCGGCTCCGACCTGTTCGAGCATATCCGGCTGATGCTGTGGACCACGGTGCCGTCCATTGTCATTGCCCTGCTGATTTTCCTGTTCATGGGGATCAATGCGGAGGTGGCCGGCGACACGGTGGACCGCATCCGTCCGTTGCTGGCGGGTCTGGATAACCAGTTTCATATTTCCTTTCTGCACCTGATCCCCCTGGTCGTGTTGCTAGTATTGGCGCTCAAGCGCATGCCGGCGTTGCCGGCGATCTTCCTGGGGGCCTTGCTGGGTGGCGTCTGGGCGCTGCTGTTCCAGCCCGAGGCGATTGCCGCCCAGGCCGGTGTGGCGCAGGCGGATTGGGTGGCATCACTGAAAGTGGTGTGGCAGACCTTCTATGGCGGTATCACCGTGGAAACCGGCGATGCGGCGCTCAATGATCTGCTGTCCGGCGGCGGCATGGTCTCCATGCTCAACACGGTCTGGCTGATTCTCTGCGCCATGACCTTCGGGGCGGTGATGGAGCATGCCGGTTTGCTGGCAAAGCTGATCGAAGGGTTGCTGGCGGCGGTGAAGGGGGCGGCGGGGTTGATTGCGGCCACCCTGGCTACCTGTCTGGGCAGCAACATTCTCACGGCGGACCAGTATATTTCCATCATCATGCCCGGGCGCATGTTCCGCGAGGCCTATGAGAAGGAAGGACTGGCGCCGGTGAATCTGTCCCGGGCCCTGGAAGACGGCGGCACCATCACCAGCCCGCTGATCCCCTGGAATACCTGCGGGGCCTACATGCAGTCGGTGTTGCTGGTGCCGGTGACGGATTATCTTTTCTATGCCTTCTTCAACCTGATCAACCCGCTGCTGGCGCTGGTCTATGCCTGGCTGGGGATCAAGGTGTTGCGCCTGACCCCGCCGGCGGTGGCCGGCGAGGGGCGAGTGTCGGAAGGGTAAGGATTCAGGGTCAAGGCAGCAGGGATTCCAGCTTCAACTGGTCCTCATAGGTTTCCCGCTGGCGCACCACAAAGGCCTGATCGCCATCCACCATCACTTCCGCGGGGCGGTTGCGGCTGTTGTAGTTGCTGGCCATGGCGAAGCCGTAGGCACCGGCGCTGCGAATCGCCAGCAGGTCGCCAGTCTCCAGGGACAGTGCCCGGTCCTTGCCCAGGAAGTCGCCGGTTTCGCACACCGGGCCGACGATATCCCAGTCCCGACAATCCGCATCATGGGGTTTTACCGGCACGATGTTCTGCCAAGCCGAATACAGGCTGGGGCGGATCAGGTCGTTCATGGCGCCGTCGACGATGGCGAAGTTCTTGTGCTCGGTGGGCTTGAGGAACAACACCTGGGTGACAAAGATACCGGCGTTGGCGGCAATGGCGCGGCCCGGTTCGATGTGCACCGGCAGGTCGCCGGGAATGTGCTTGAGCAGTGCCTGCACATACTCTTCCGGGGCGGGGGGCGCTTCCTCGTTATAGGTCACGCCCAGGCCGCCACCCAGATCCAGGTGGTGGATTTCGATACCCAGATGCTGCAGTTGTTCCAGCAGCTTGAGCACGCGCTCCAGGGCATCCTCAAAGGGCGACAGCTTGGTGAGCTGGCTGCCGATGTGGCAGTCGATGCCCAGTACCTTGATGTGCGGCAGCTCGGCGGCGCGTTGGTACAACGCAGGGGCCTTGGCGATATCCACCCCGAACTTGTTGTCCTTCAGGCCGGTGGAAATATAGGGGTGGGTCTGGGCGTCCACATCCGGGTTCACGCGGATGGCGATGGGCGCTTCACGATCCAGTTCGCCGGCGACCAGATTGAGCAGCTCCAGCTCGGCGGCGGATTCCACGTTAAAACAGTGAATGTTGGCTTTCAGGGCGGCGGCCATTTCATCGGCGGTCTTGCCGACGCCGGAAAAGACGATCTTGTCCGGATCGCCGCCGGCCCGCAGTACCCGCTCCAGCTCGCCGCCGGAGACAATATCAAAGCCGGCCCCGCAGCGGGCCAGCACGTTCAATACCGCCAGGTTGGAGTTGGCTTTTACCGCGTAGCAGACCTGGTGAGGGTGATCACCGAAGGCCTCGTCGAAGGCCTGGAAGTGACGTTCCAGAGTGGCGCGGGAATAGAGGTACAGCGGGGTGCCGAAGCGGTCCGCCAACTGTTCGACGGGCAACTCTTCGGCGAACAGCTCGCCGTCGCGGTACTGGAAGTGATCCATGATTATTCCTGTTCCTCGTCATCCTGGTCGGATGCGGCGGGTTGGTCGGCGTTGTCGTCCTGCACCGCTACGGGCTCGGCGGCGGGTTCCTGGGGGGCGAAGTACAGCGGGCCCTTCTGGCCGCAGCCAGCCAGCAGAACGACAAATAGCAGGGCGATGATGCGCATCATCAAGCTCCGAATGTGCGTGCGAAGGCGGATAGCGTGGCCCTTTCCCCCTCGACGATGGGCGGCGGAGAGGGGCCGTGCCCTGTCCGCCCGAGGTCGATCAGTTACCGGTATTGTCCAGCGCCTGCCGGGCACGGGCAACTGCGGCGCGCACCTGATCCGGGGCGGTGCCACCGATATGGTTACGGGCGCTCACCGACCCTTCCAGGGTCAGCACGTCGAACACGTCGTCTTCGATCTGATCACTGAATTGTTTCAGTTCAGACAGGGACATGTCGCTCAGGTCCTTCTTCTTTTCTACGCCGTAGGCCACGGCCTTGCCAACGATTTCGTGGGAGTCGCGGAAGGCGATGCCCTTGCGTACCAGGTAATCGGCCAGGTCGGTGGCGGTGGCGAAGCCGCGACGGGCAGCTTCGCGCATCACTTCGCGGTTGGGCTCCAGGGCCGGGATCATGTCGCCGAAGGCGCGCAGGCTGCCTTTGATGGTGTCCACAGCGTCGTAAAGCGGCTCTTTGTCTTCCTGATTGTCCTTGTTGTAGGCCAGTGGCTGGCTCTTCATCAGGGTCAGCAGGCTGATCAGGTGGCCGTTGACGCGCCCGGTCTTGCCACGCACCAGCTCCGGCACGTCCGGGTTTTTCTTCTGCGGCATGATGGAGCTGCCGGTGCAGAAGCGGTCGGGCAGGTTGATGAAGTTGAACTGGGCGCTGGTCCACAGCACCAGCTCTTCGCTGATCCGTGACAGGTGGGTCATGGTCAGGGCGGCCAGGGCGCAGAATTCAATGGCGAAGTCCCGGTCGCTCACCGCGTCCAGGGAGTTTTCGCAGACGCCGTCGAAGCCCAGTAGCTCGCAGGTGCGCTCCCGGTTGATCGGGTAGGTGGTGCCGGCCAGGGCAGCGGCGCCCAGCGGCATGCGGTTGACCCGCTTTTTGCAGTCCAGCAGACGTTCGCGGTCGCGCTTGAGCATCTCGAACCAGGCCAGCAGGTGATGACCGAAGGTTACAGGCTGGGCGGTCTGCAGGTGGGTGAAGCCGGGCATGATCGTGGCCGCTTCACGCTCGGCCAGGTTCAGCAGGCCGGTCATCAGGTGCAGATACTGCTCTTCCATGACCAGCATTTCATCGCGCAGCCACAGGCGGATATCGGTGGCCACCTGGTCGTTGCGGCTACGGCCGGTGTGCAGCTTCTTGCCGGTGATGCCGATCTTGTCGGTGAGCCGCGCCTCGATGTTCATGTGTACGTCTTCCAGGGCCACGGACCACTGGAATTCGCCGGCTTCGATTTCTTTCTGGATTTCCGCCAGACCATTGATGATGGCGTCGCGTTCCTCATCGGTAAGCACGCCCACTTCTGCCAGCATTGTGGCATGAGCCTGGGAGCCGAAGATGTCCGGGCGGGACATGCGCCGGTCGAAATTCACGCTGGCGGTGAATTCCTGAACGAACTGATCGGTGGATTCGCTGAAGCGGCCGCCCCAGAGTTTGTTCTGCTGCTTGTCGGTCATCGTACGGTTCCCATGCATAAAGCCGGATTTGCGAGGCGCGCAGTATAGCAGGGACCGGGGACCCCCTGAACATTAGGCCCGCTGGTATTACTTGGGTGACGTGCGTGCTTCAGGTATAACTGCCTGTAACTAGTGATTTTTACTGACGGGAGCCCCTATGGCGGCTACGGATGACCAGCCCAACTCCAGTTTTCTGCCCGACCTGTGCAGCACCCGCGCGGTGCTGGTTGTGGTCGTGGTGGCCGAGCTCATGGCCCTGGTGATCAATCTGGTGGCCACCTATTACAGTGATTTCAGCATGGGCCGACTGGCGATTACCTCCCTGTTCGTGCAATGGGTGGGACTCACTTCGGCGGCGCTGGTCTGCCAGTTGCGGCTACGTCTTAATCGTCTGGCGCCTGCGGTAGCGGCGGTGGCGGTGGTATTGCTGGTGGTAATCGATACGCTGGTATTCAGTGTGGTGGCTGCGCTTGTGATGAGCTGGGTGACCGGAAACCTGATGCCGGGCTCGCTGTGGTCCATGGAAATCCTGGTCAACGGCCTGATTGCTGCCATTATTGCCGGCCTGGTCATGCGCTATTTCTACGTGCAGGAGCAGCTTCGCCAGAAGGGTCAGGCGGAATTGCAGGCACGAATACAGGCCCTGCAATCCCGGATCCGCCCGCATTTCCTGTTCAACTCCATGAACATCATCGCCAGCCTGATTGCGGTGGACCCGGATACGGCCGAGAAAGTGGTGGAGGATCTCTCGGTGCTGTTTCGGGCCAGCCTGAAGAATATCGGCAACGAGGCCTCCCTGGATGAGGAGCTGGAGCTGTGTCGACGCTATATTCATATCGAACAGTTGCGCATGGGCGAGCGTTTGCAGGTGGAATGGGATATTCGCGTAGAGGCAAAAAGCGTGATGATTCCGCTGTTAACCTTGCAACCCTTGCTCGAAAATGCCATTTATCATGGCATACAGCCATTAACGGCGGGCGGCGTGGTGACAATCCGGGCCCTGGCAGAGAATGGCGAGCTGGTGCTGTCGGTGAGTAACCCCAAGCCGGAAGGCGGCGGGCATCACCAGGGTAACCGTATGGCACTGGAGAATATTCGTCACCGGCTGGAAGCGCTGTATGGTGACGAGGTGGCGGTTGAATCACGACCGCAACAAAAAGAATACGAGATCGAAATCCGATATCCGCTGCAATAAAAAAGGATGGGAATTATGCGGGTGCTTGTGTGCGACGACGAACAACTGGCGCGGGACCGGCTCAAGCGGCTGGTTGAGAAAACCGACGGGGTTGAAGTGGTGGCAGAAGCGGCCAACGGCCGGGAAGCTATTGAGAGGGCCCAGGCCACCAGGCCGGACGTGATCCTGATGGATATCCGCATGCCGGAAATGGACGGAATGGAAGCCGCCGAGCATCTCAGCAAGATGGATAATCCCCCGGCGCTGATCTTCTGTACCGCCTACGATGAGCACGCCCTGCAGGCCTTCAAGGTCCATGCGGTGGATTATTTACTCAAGCCGGTCAGTGCCGATGATCTGGCTACGGCGCTGGGCAAGGCCCGCACCCTGAACCGGGTGCAGCTGGCGGAAATCGGCAGGGAAGTCAGCGAGGAAAAACCTCGTCGTCGTGGGCATATCAGCGCCCGCACCCATCGCGGGCTGGAGCTGGTGCCGGTGGACGAGGTGCGTTATTTCCTGGCGGATCAGAAGTACGTCACCGTCTGTTCTGGTGAGGGGGAAGTGCTGATCGACGAAACCCTCAAGGAGCTGGAAACTGAATTCGGTGACCAGTTCGTGCGTATTCATCGCAATGCCCTGGTGGCGTTGAAGTTTATCGAGGGCATGGAGATGGCCACCGCCGGCCACCACCAGGTACGCCTGCGCGGCATCGATGAAAGGCTCACTGTTAGCCGTCGCCATGTGGCCGGTTTGCGCCGGGTGCTGCAGAATCTGTAGTCGTTAACAGAGGTTCAAGGGCGTGCTAGCCTTGGACCTCCCTATGTTCCTAGCTATCCAATCACAAGAACAGGAAACCTGCCATGAAAAAGCTTCTTCTTCTGCTGGTCAGCGCCGCAGCGCTGAGTGGCTGCGCCTCCGCCACCATGCCGGTCACCGGTCTGCTCTACGGCAACGTGAAAGCGCCGCTCACCGCCACCGCTTCCACCGAGAAACCCACCCGGGTGGGCCGAGCCAGTACCCGTTCGATTCTCGGCATCATTGCCTCCGGCGATGCCAGCATCCAGACCGCTGCGCGCAACGGCGGCATCACCGAAATCCATCATGTGGACTACGAGTCCCAGAACTTCTTCGGGGTGCTGGCGGAGTTTACCGTGGTGGTTTACGGCAACTGAAAAGACCAGCTACAAGTGTCAAGCTGCAAGCTACAACGCGGCTTAACGGTTTGAATGTTCTCAAGCATCGGGGCCGCGCCCAGACTCTGGACGCGGCCCCGGTCGTTTAAAATCACAATAGCCTTTCCGGCGTGTTGTAGCTTGCAGCTTGAGGCTTGCAGCTCCATTTCCTGTAGACTAACTCCCACATTGACCTAACGAAAACAGGATCTCCCATGTCCCGCGAAGTCTTGCGTATCGCCACCCGTTCCAGCCCGCTTGCTATCTGGCAGGCGGAATACGTTCAGCAGCGTCTGGAAAGTCTGCATGAGGGGTTGCGCGTGGAGCTGGTGCGGATCAAGACCCAGGGTGACAAGATCCTTGATACCCCGCTGGCCAAGATTGGTGGCAAGGGCCTGTTCGTGAAGGAGCTGGAAGAGGCCATCATGGACGGCCGTGCGGATATTGCCGTGCATTCCATGAAAGATGTGCCCATGGAATTGCCGGAAGGCTTTGCGCTGCCGGTGATCTGCGAGCGGGAAGATCCTCGTGATGCCTTCGTCTCCAATCATCATGACAGTCTGTCTGCTCTGCCACATGGTGCCTGTGTGGGGACGTCCAGCCTGCGCCGTCAGGCCCAGGTGCAGGCCAATCGGCCGGACTTGGTAGTGAAAAGCCTGCGCGGTAATGTGCAGACCCGGCTGGGCAAACTGGATGCCGGCGAGTTCGACGCCATTATCCTCGCTGCTGCCGGTCTCAAGCGGCTGGAGATGCACGAGCGGATCCGTTACGAAATGCCGCCGGAGGAATCCCTGCCGGCAGTGGGGCAGGGCGCGGTCGGTATCGAATGCCGCGATGGCGATACCCGCACCATCGAACTGCTCAGCCCGCTCAGTGACCGTGATACCTGGGACCGGGTCGTGGCGGAACGGGCCATGAATCGACGCCTGGAAGGAGGCTGCCAAGTGCCTATTGCCGGTTTTGCGTTGCTGGAAGACGATCAGCTCTGGCTGCGAGGCCTGGTTGCCGAAGAAAACGGCAAGCAGGTGTTACGCGCGGAAGGTCGTGCCCCCCGCGAGCGTGGTGCCGAACTGGGTGTGGAGATTGCCGAGCAGCTTCTGGCCCAGGGGGCGGATGTGATCCTCAAGGCTCTCTACGAGCGGGGCTAATCATCATGCAGGTGCTGGTTACCCGTCCCCGGGGACAGCAGCAGGCGTTAATGGATGCCCTGCGCCAGGCCGGCTATCAGTCGCTGCACAGCCCCGCGCTGCATATTGAGCCGCTGCCTCTCAGTGATGCCACCCGCCGGGTACTAATGGACCTGGACCTGTTCCACGCTGTCTTCTTCGCCAGCAGTAACGCCGCCCGCCTCGCCCTGGCCGCCATGGCAGATCTGTGGCCCCAATGGCCGGTGGGTGTCCACTGGCTGGCGGTGGGCAAGGCCACTGCGGCGGAAATTACCCGCTGGCATCTGCAGCCCACCGTTCCCGATGGCGGTTTCAATTCCGAAGCGGTGCTATCGCTGTCTTGTTTGCAACAACTGGCGGAAAAGAAAGTGTTGCTGTGCCGTGGCGAAAGCGGTCGGGAATTGCTGGCGCAAACGCTTTCCCAGCGCGGTGCGGAGGTGGAAACCCTGTCGTTTTACCGTCGTTTACCCAGCACCGAGTTCCATTGCCCGGAGTCATGCGACTGGGTCATGGTGACCAGTGTGGAAAGCTGGCAGGCGATCAGCGGAAAAATTCCGCCCGGCGCCGGCGTGGTGGCGGCCGGAGAGCGCGTTGCCAGCCATATCCGTGCACAACACACTGGTCCGATGCGCGTGGCGGCCAGCGCCCACGATGAAGACATGCTTGCCGCTTTGCCTGGCGCCTGAAGAACCTGCATGGCCGATATCTCTCTCTTTCGTTTCTTCGTGGAAGCCAGGCGCAGAGCCGGCCTTCCCTGTCTCTAAGGTAGTGTTTTGTAATCTACCTCGCGATTTCATGTCCTGTTTG
>NZ_JBNPEC010000069.1:0-12736 GCF_051117345.1 Alcanivorax sp. | reverse complement strand
CGAGTACGGCGAGGGCTCCCACTTGGATACCAACCTCCCTGTTAGTGTCGCTGATGGCTGAGCCGCTGATGGAAAGGCCATTGGTAATAGTGGTGTTCAGAGCAATCAGGTCACCCTGTGGTTCATTTGCCAGCTGTATATTCATGGTGGTGGCACCCAGTGTAATAGAACCCAGGTCCAGCACATCATCTACGCGACCAGTAGCATCTACACCCCAAGTCCCGCCATCACGGTTACTGTTGGCGATGTCAACAGAGCCCAGAGTGATTACGGTTGCGTTAGGAATACCCACTTCAATATTCAGAACAGGCGCAGTACCAGTTGCGGCGGAGTCACCTGCATCGATATCCAGAGTAATGTCGCCACCAGCGGTATCAATGGCAAAGTCTTCCATTATCAGGGCACCAGCATTTGCGTGACCAGCTGTTACGCCAGTTGGGATACCATCGGTATCGTGAACGATCAGGGAAGCAGCCAAGTTCGTGTTGATGGCGATGCTGATACCGTCCTGACCAGTCACGCCGGACAGAGCGCTATCTTCCATGGCTTCCATGGAAAAACCGGTAGCCGGAAGGGCTGCAACGGCGGCCGCCAGAGCAAGCTTCTTGAATTTCATTGTTATCTCCTCGTGTGCACAACGTTTTGTTGTAATCGTTCGGGTGCCACGTTTGATCGGCACGCATCTAAGTTAACACAATGGTTACAAAAACAAATGCATCCGTTACAAAAGTAAAAACCCCTATAAAATAATCATAGGTTGTTGTTTTTTATTATTTTTATTCTCTGTTGTACGTCCGTATCAACCGAACACAGATGTAAACATTATGCTAATTAAGGTCTACTTGTTACGCGTAGTAACAGAGTTGGGCAAGTTTCACCTCGACAGGTAGACTAGCTGTTCCTGAATCTGGTTGCCCATGATGTCACCGAGCTGTCTCTTCAATAATACAAATGGACTGGTCGCACTAAACCGGCCCTCTCTAACGCTGTCTGCCAACAGCGAGGCGGAGCTTGTCAATTGTGTTCGGGAAGCGGAAACGGCCCTGAAGGGAGGCTACGCCTTTGCTGCCGGGGTGCTGCCATATGAGGCTGGGGCCTGGTTGAGAGGTGTAACTACCCCCTCCTTCTTGGGCAGTAGCGGTGACCAAAGCCATTCTGTCATGCCTGCAGTTATTCACCTCTACAAGAACGGCCCTGAGCCCGTCCGCGACCTGGAGAGCCGCCAGGCAACAACATCCTTTTCTCTCAGGGGGACATTTCAGGCAGAACAAGGTCGGGAGGATTATCTGCGCAGCCTGGCGCGGATCAAGGATTATCTGGCTGCCGGAGACTGTTACCAGGTCAACCTGGCCCAGCGTTTCAGCGCTCACTTCCACGGCGACCCCCTTACGGCCTGGCTGGCCCTACAGGAAGTCCACCCTGCCCCGCACAGTTGCTACTTTGACACGGGCGACAGCCAGATATTCGGAGTGTCGCCGGAGCGTTTTCTGTCTATCCGTGACCGGCGGGTGGTGACCGAGCCAATCAAGGGCTCACGCCCACGTGGCAACACCCCTGAGGAAGATCAGGCTTTCGGAGAGGAGCTGCTCTCCGACCCAAAGGATCGCGCGGAAAATCTGATGATTGTAGACCTGCTGCGCAATGATCTGGGGGCCTGCTGTGAGCCCGGCAGTATTCAGGCAGATCCGTTGTTCGAGTTACGACGTTTCAGCAATGTGCAACATCTGGTCAGCACAGTGACAGGCACTCTGCGCCGGGGTCTGTCACCACTGGACGCCCTGCTCGGGGCTTTTCCTGGAGGCTCCATCACTGGCGCCCCGAAGAAACGGGCCATGGAGATTATTGCCGAGTTGGAGCCTTCGCCCCGCGGCGCCTACTGCGGCAGCTTCTTCTGGATGGACAACCGGGGAAACCTGGACAGCAACATTCTCATTCGCACACTGCAAACCGAGGGCGACAGGCTGTACTGCCATGGCGGGGGCGGTATTGTCTTTGATTCCGTTCCGGAAGAAGAATATGAGGAAAGCTGCTTTAAAGTCGCCAAGTTGATGGGGGCACTAGAAGAGCGCTTTCTCTAGTGATCGCGACAAGCAGCACACCCATGCAACATGCCAAAGCATCACCTCCCCACGAAAAAGCCGCGCCCAGAATCTGGACGCGGCTTTTTCATTTCCAGCGCATGACACACTCACTTCGTGTTGCTGCATGAAGCTTGTTGCGTGCAGCGTATCTTAAAGTGGGATATCGCGCGGGCTGGCTTTGACGATTTCCTTTTTCAGGTCCTCGTAGCTGTGCACGGCGGGGAACTGGGGGAATTCGGCAATTACATTGTCCGGGGCGTGGAACAGGATGCCCTGTTCGGCTTCTGACAGCATGGTGGTGTCGTTGTAGGAATCACCCGCTGCGATGCAGTGATATTTCAGGGAATGAAATGCCTGAATGGATGCCCGCTTGGGATCTTTCTGGCGCAGCTTGTAGTCGGTGATCCTGCCGTTCTCGTCCACTTCCAGGCGATGGCAAAACAGGGTCGGCCAGCCCAGTTTCTTCATCAGCGGCCTGGCAAACTCGTAGAAGGTGTCGGAAAGGATGATCAGCTGGAAGTTCTCACGAGCCCACTCGACAAACTCTTTGGCGCCCTCCATGGGGTCCAGGGTATCGATGACTTCCTGGATGTCCGGCAGGCCGTAGCCATGCTCGTCCAGAATGCGCAGTCGCATCCGCATCAGCTCGTCATAGTCCGGAATATCCCGGGTAGTGGCACGCAGCTCGTCGATACCGGTCTTTTCCGCAAAGTTGATCCAGATTTCGGGGATCAACACCCCTTCCAGGTCCAGGCACAGCAATTCCACGGTTTTCCCCTTTGGGTTAATAAGGCGCGCACAATGTAGCGGCGGCCCGGGGGCTTTGCAACGGGGAGCCTGTATTTGGGACAATGCAATTATGTGAAAGTGGATTTTGTGGGGTGATGCGGACACCGCGGAGGGGCCAGGCTTTACACGCTTACCGCCATGCGAGCATCACTGCCCATAGCTGGTTACGACTTTCAGCGAATGGGTAGCTCAATGCCCTCGAACAGAGCCTCACGCTCTTCCCGGTTGGGAGCCTTGATCGCAGCATCCACCTGATCCCGGGTCAGGTGCGGGGCGAAGGCCTCCAGGAAGTCATACATGAAGCCACGCAGGAAGGTCCCCTTGCGGAAACCGATACGCGTGGTGCTGGATTCGAACAAGTGCCCGGCATCCAGCGCCACCAGCCCCTTGTCTTCAACCGGATCCACGGCCATGTGGGCAATGATTCCTACCCCCATACCCAGGCGGACATAGGTTTTGATCACGTCCGCATCGGCGGCAGTGAACACCACTTTCGGCTCCAGGCCCTTGTCGACAAAGGCATCGTCCAGCTTGCTACGGCCAGTAAAGCCGAAAACGTAGGTAACAAGGGGGTACTCAGCCAGGGCTTCCAGTGTCAGTGGCGTCACCTTGGTCAGCGGATGCCCCTCCGGCACCACCACGGTCCGGTTCCAGCGATAACAGGGCATCATTACCAGATCAGTAAACAGGTCCAGGGCTTCCGTGGCGATGGCAAAATCCACACTGCCGTTGGCGGCCATCTCGGAAATCTGCATGGGAGTGCCCTGATGCATATGCAGGGACACATCCGGAAACCGCCCGGTGAACTGCTGGATTACCGGCGGCAAGGCATAGCGAGCCTGGGTGTGGGTAGTGGCAATGCTGAGTTCGCCGCGGGATTCATCCCGGTATTCCTGGGAGACCCGACGTATCGATTCGGTCTGCTGGAGGATTTCGCCGGCAATCTTCAGAATCGCCTGGCCTGCCGGGGTGATGTGGGTCAGGTGCTTGCCGCTACGGGCAAAGACTTCGACGCCGAGCTCATCCTCCAGCATGCGGATCTGCTTGCTGATACCCGGCTGGGAGGTAAATAGCGCCGCGGCGGTGGCAGACACATTCAGATCATGGCGGGCCACTTCCCAAATGTAGCGTAGTTGCTGCAGTTTCATCCTTGCCTCCGCAATCGGAACACGGCGCCAGACTCAGTCACTATCCATTGTGGCTAATCAGGATATCAACTCAACCTGGTTATAAAAATATGAATAATTATTCGTTCAAAGCATAGATAACCGTCTTTATAGTAGCCCCGTCAAGTACTTCTCCCACAGAACCTGTCTGGAGCCACTGTATGCCGATACTGCAACCGGAGCTGCTTCTTTATATCAGTGCCGGTGCGCTGGTCGGTTTTGCTGTTGGTCTCACCGGGGTCGGTGGCGGCTCGCTGATGACCCCGCTCCTGCTCCTGTTCGGTTTCCCGCCCCAGGTTGCCATCGGCACCGACCTGCTTTATGCCGCCATTACCAAATCCTCCGGTATGGTGATGCATGCCCGTCGCCGCAACGTGGACTGGACCATTATGAAACGCATGGCGGCCGGTAGCATCCCCGCCGCCCTGCTCACCGCAGCTGCGCTGTGGTTACTGGCTTCCGATGCCGACGACTATACCCCCTTGCTGACAACAGCACTGGGTATAACCCTGATCGTCACCGCCTTGGTGCTACTGTTCAAGCATCGTCTGCAGGCAATGGTCAACCACCGGCCTGCTGGCTTGCTGGGATCTGCTCAGCACCGGGCCGGCGTATGGACAGTGGCAATGGGAATTCTGCTGGGCGTTTTCGTGACCCTGTCTTCGGTGGGTGCCGGCGCCATCGGTACTGCCGTGTTGCTGATACTCTACCCTGCCCTGGCACCGATTCGGGTGGTGGGTACCGATCTGGCCCATGCCGTCCCCCTCACCCTGATCGCCGGCCTCGGGCACCTGGCTCTGGGGCATGTAGATCTGGGCTTGCTGGCTGCCCTACTGATCGGTTCCCTGCCGGCAATCTACATCGGCACTCATGTGGGCCACCGGGTTCCCAACCACATCATGCATCCAGTGTTAGTGACGGTGTTGCTGGCGCTGGGGATCAAGTATGCGGTGTTTTGAGGGGGTTGGTCCGTTGCCATGATCGGGCTCAGGTTCGAGTAACGAGTAGCGAAAAGCAAAGGCGTTTGCGGTTTTGGTTTTCGAAACTGGCTTCTCGTCACTCACGACGTCATTCACCACAGGCAACCGGGCAGCGTTCAAGCATGCCAGCCGGCGCGAGCGACCGGTCTAACCCTCCCCGCTTTTTCGCCGATTGGCGACACCATGCGGGACATGCCCGGCCGCCACATGACGGGCAGCGGATTCGCAGTGGCCCTGTTGATCATCGAAGAACACATCCGCACCGAACGCTCGCAGAAAATCCCCTTTCGCCAAGCCTCCCAGAAACAGACTTTCATCCAGCCGGATATTCCAGTCGCGAAGGGTCCGCACCACCCGTTCGTGAGCCGGAGCCCCGCGGGCGGTCACCAGAGCTGTGCGGATCGGACAAGATTCCACCGGGAAGCTGTCCTGCAGTTGATGCAAGGCTGCCAGGAAAGGCTTGAACGGGCCGCCGTCCAGGGGCTGACGTGCGGAGCGCTTTTCGTTCTCGGTGAAGGCTTCCAGCCCGTCACTCTGGAAAATCTGTTCCGACTCATCAGAAAACAGCACCGCATCGCCATCGAAGGCAATCCGCAAAATGCCATCCGGGCGCTGACACTGGCCGCCGGAAAGAATGGTGGCAGCCGCATAGCCTGCTTCCAGCACCTGCTGTACATCATCCGGGTCGGTGGACAGAAACAGGTGCGCGCCGAACGCAGACACGTAGCGATGGGGGCTTTGCCCGCCGGCAAAGGCCGCACGGGTGATCGGCAATCCGTAATGCTCAATGGAGTTGAAGACCCGCAAGCCGGTATCCGAGCTGTTGCGCGATAGCAGAATCACCTCGACCCGACCCTTGCCCTCTTTCAGTTCGTTGATGGCCAGCAGCTTCTGCACCAGCGTAAAGGCATCGCCAGGCTCCAGCACATCGTCTTCATGGCGGGTCTGGTAATCCTGAAACGCTTCCAGGCCCTCTTCCAGATAGACCTTGTGGCTGTCGGCAAGATTGAACAAGGCACGTGAGCTGATCGCGATAACCAGCTTGCCATCAAAGGAAACCGGCATGGTATGTCCCAGGTAAAGGTGAATTTTGCCCAGTATCCTGCGCGCCCCATTGAATCGCAACAGCACAACGCAGCGTCAGGCGTGCCGGTGTTTTTACAGGAGGCGATGCTTGTGTTGCAGAGCGGCTTGATTCGCGATGCAAGCATCGCTTCCCACACAGGTTCCATCTGTCTCTTCGTTCACTATGATCGCTGTTACTTGCCTGGCCCCTCCTCGGGGGGCCGTGATCAAATCGCTACTAATGACTTACGCTCTGCACTCTTTAATTGATCAATGGTTGTTCAGTAGTGGGATGTGGCATAAAGTTGCTACAGCAACGGCGTTGCACGTTAGTATTGAATCCGGGCATTGCTGCTCACCGGCAAAGCCACTACGAACAATCCGAAGGGGAAAGGGAGTCATCCATGGCTGCTAGCAAGGTGAAAGATACTGTCGAGGAACTTCAGGCTCAGATTCGCAAGCTGGCTGAGCGCTTCGACAAGGAACGCGAGAAACAGATCAGTCAACTTGAGAAGCAACTGGAGAAGGTGCGCGATCGCCTGAACCAGGAAATGAAGCGCCAGCGGGAGTACTTCGCCAAGGTTGAAAAGCTGCAGGCGGAATACCGTGACCGTGCCACCGCCACCGTCAAAAAACAGATCGACCGTGCCCGCAAGGCAGCAGAAGATGCCCGCAAACAGGTAGAAACCTCCCAGGGCCGCAAGCGCATCCTGGAAACCGAGGTACGGGTTTTGAAGGCCACCGCCAAGCAGGCCCATAGCCTGTCCCGGGTTATCGGTCAGTACGAGAAAGACCTGGAAAAACGCGCCAAGGAAATTGAACGTCGGGTAGCCCCCAAGAAAGCAGCTGGTAAAAAGGCACCGGCGAAGAAGAAAGCGGCTGCCAAGAAGGCTGCCACTCGCAAGGCTCCTGCCAAGAAGAAAGCAGCAGCCAAAAAGGCCCCCGCCAAGAAAGCAGCTGCCAAGAAGAAGGCCCCTGCCAAGCGGGCTCCTGCCAAGAAGAAAGCGGCAGCGCCTTCTTCCGGCGAATAAGCCAAGCCAGTATCAAAAAAGCCGCCTCAGGGCGGCTTTTTTGTATTCGCAACCAGCCTTACCCCTGCGGAAAAAGCTGTTCTTCCATTCCCGCCAGATAACGGATCTGATGCTGCCGGGCATCGCCAGCCAGCTCACGCAGGTTGGAATAGGTACGCAAACCGATCCGGTAGGCCTGCCCCGCCCGATGACAACTGACCACTTCTGCCGATACCTGCCGCAAAATCATGCCAGGCGCATACAAGTCCAGCTTGAGGCGGGTGCCCTGTGACAGACTCACCGGTGACGTCAGCCCCACCCCGTAGCGGTTGTAGTCCATGGCCTTGGCACGGGTCACAAAGCGCCATCCGCCAATCAAACGATGGCGAAAGATATCTACCCGCATTTGGGTATTGATTCGTGCCAGCTTGCGGCGGTTGGCACCGCGATTTTCCCTGCTATCCATCATCGAACCGTATCAGCATCTGATCAAAATAATGCACCACCGCCGTCCTGGCGCTGGCCTCCATGCCCGGCACCCCCTTGTGAGTGGCCGATGCCGTGGCTTTACAAATTGTAACACGAGCCGCCGATACTAATGCACGATTTACCCGCCCCAGTGTCAGACAAGCCACGGAGTTGTCCATGAAATGCGTGATCGCGCCATCATTGATCGCCTGCAGCACATCCAGCAGCCCGGCCATATCTTCTTCGCCCAGTAGGCTTGCCTGGAACACCAGGCAGGCTTTCTCAGCCATAGCCGGGCTCAGGGGATAAGCCACATACAATTTGTTGCCCTGATAGCGGCGCAGATTCTGGAAATAGCGAGCCAGAGCCAGTTGCTCATCCAGAGTGGTATTTTTCATCAAGCGGCCAATCAGACTGTTCGCTGACCGGTTTATCACTCTCATGGCACCGAGAATCAGCCTTGCCGATGCCCCCTTTGCCTCGGCGGCTTGCAGCGGCCCCTTGAAGAACACAGACAGCACTTCATCGACAAAAGGCACAACCAGAGCATTCAGTTCTTCCAGGTGGCAACGTCCGGGCTCAGCCAGCATGCCATCGATAAACCCCTCAATGGATTGCTGAAGGGGAAGCGAGGCCTCGAACGCAATGTGGAGCGTGCTATCATCCATACTCATCAAACTGGGGACACTGGGAAAGTGGCGAATCATACTGTAATCCTGCAGCCCTTACGGCTGCTGTCGGGCCTGCTGCTTTTGGCGTCCCAGTCATTGTCTGCTCAACCCGGCGATCAGCCTGCCCCGTTCCCGCTAGCACTCCAGCCCGCTGAGGCCGAATACCGCGTTGTCGTCAATGGCATCCCGCTTGGTCTCAACGCCACCATCCGACTAACGCAGGAAGATCAGCACTACCGGCTTCATTTCCGGATTGAAAATCGCCTGTTTCAACATGAGGAAGTCGCCACCTTCCGGTGGCATGACTGCACCGCCCGCCCCCATCACTATCGCCACGCCAGTGCCGGCTTCGGCCTGCGTCGCGAGGGGGAAATTGTATTTGACTGGCAAGACCGCGAAGCTCAGGGAAGCAAGGCAATCTATCCATTGGTCGATGAGGCGCTGGATGCCTTGAGCGTCGCCATGGTGGCGCGCTGCAACATGGCCAGGGGAGACGCAGAGTTCAGTTACCCGGTAGCAGAACCTGACGGCATGGCACACTATCAATACCGTTCTCTGGGTGTGGAAAATCTGGAGACCCCCGCCGGAGACTGGGATGCCGCCAGTATAGAGCGGGATTATCCGGAACGGGGCAAACGCTCCCGGTTCTGGGCGGCGCGGGAGCTGGATTATTTCATGGTCCGCATGGACCATCAGGAAAATCTGTTCGTGCGGGGGCGTATTGAGTTGACCTCGTTCCGTTATCTCGCTGGGAATCCCTGAGCTCCCTCTTCCGCTGCTGGGGTTTGGCGGCACGCAAGTCGCTGCCGCCCCGCAACATCTCAAGATTGCAGGCCTAGACTCCCAAGCCGCTCCGCCAGGTTGGCAGCACTTTTGCCAGGCGGCGAGTCGCCTGGTTGACCACCTCGTCCTGATCCTCTTCCAACTGCCAGCGGCGGGAATCCTGCTGGAAACGCGCCCGGGGAGTCAGTTCCTGGCGCTGCTCACCGCGATCAAACTGTTGGCAGGTTTCGGCAAACTGATGAATGGCGGCCAAATCCACTTTCGGTTCAATGCTGTCAGGCAGACAGTCCAGCAAGGCGCTGATACGGATGGAGGCCTCGCTTAACTCTACCTGTTTCTGGTCTACAGCCCGGCACAGCACATCCAGGCTCTCGATAATGTGCACCTGTTGAGCTCGCGTTTCCCGGGTCTTGCGACGGGCCAGCCAGAACCGCCAAAGCACCAGGCCCAGGGCTGCACCAATTAACAGCCCGATCAAGGCTGCCAGTATGAGTTGTCCGGCCTGGGCCATAACGCATTCTCCTCGGAGTCAGTGAAGATAAAAAGCCATGCCGTCGGCATTGAAAATCCCCGGGCATAGCCGCATTGTACGCGGCACACTCTCTCTGCTACAGCACCGTAAACCGGAGGCCCATTGAACGCAGAGTTACCCGTCTGGCTGGCGCCATTGGCCCAGCAACTGGAACCCTGGCTGCCAGCACTCACGGTCACCGGTATTGTCATGGCCCTGGCGTCCTGTGTCGCCATTCCCTGGCTATTGCTGCGAATGCCTGAAGATTATTTCACCGAGAGCTATCTGCCCCACACCCATCGAGGCCCTTTGGCCTGGTGTTTCTGGCTGATTCGTAACGTATTGGCGATATTATTACTGGTAGCTGGCATTCTGATGCTGGTGCTTCCCGGGCAAGGGCTACTGACCATTCTCATCGCCCTGATGACGAGCACATTTCCGGGGAAATACCGCCTGGAACGCGCTATTATGCGCCGCCCTGGCATCTTCCGGACAGCCAACTGGATACGCCGCAAATACGATAGAACACCTCTGAAACACCCTGACGGACATGACAAGGACATCACCGATGGCCATTAACAGCGCTGCCATCCGTTGGCATGACGACCACCTCGAGTTGCTCGACCAGCGACGTCTGCCCGCGGAAACCATTTGGCTGCCGATCCACGGCAGCGACGATGCCGCTACCGCCATTCATGACATGGTAGTTCGCGGCGCACCTGCCATTGGCATCACCGCCGCCTACGGCCTCGCCCTGGAGTCTGCCCGTCTGGGCGATGACGCTTCGGCGGTAGCACTGGCGCCTGCCATCGCCACCCTTGCCGCCAGCCGCCCTACGGCCGTCAATCTGTTCTGGGCCCTGGAGCGTCTGCAGCGAATCGCCAGCGACCTTTCCGGCGCAGCGCTGATAAGTGCCCTCAAAGCAGATGCACAGGCTATTCACCAGGAAGACTTGGCTGCCAACCAGCGCATGGGTGAACTCGGTGCCGACCTGCTACCCGCCAACGCCAGCGTTTATACCCACTGCAACACCGGTGCTCTGGCTACCGGCGGCCATGGCACAGCGCTCGGCATTATCCGCACGGCCTGGTCACGGGGTAGTCTGCAGCACGTTTATGCAGGCGAGACCCGCCCCTGGCTGCAAGGTAGCCGCCTGACCAGCTGGGAGCTGCTTAACGACGGCATCCCTGTCACGCTTGTCGCCGACAGTGCCGCCGGCCAGCTTATGCAGCAGGGTAAGGTACAGGCCGTGGTCGTCGGTGCGGACCGCATTACCGCCAATGGCGATACTGCCAACAAGATCGGCACCTACAATCTGGCCGTGCTGGCGCGCCATCACGGCATTCCCTTTATCGTTGCGGCACCACTGTCTACCCTTGATGCAGGCCTGCCCGATGGCAGCCACATTGTCATCGAAGAGCGCGACGCCAACGAAGTGCGCAGCATTCAGGGCAAGACTCTGGCACCGGCCCACTGCCCGGTGTACAACCCGGCTTTTGATGTGACACCGGCTGAATTGATCTCCGCCATCGTCACCGAGCGGGGCGTGATCCGGAACCCCACCACCGATACACTGATGGCTCATCTTCGTGGATAACAGCATGACCGATCGCCCCTACTCCACTGCGGACTACCGTGAAGCCGCCCACGCCTTGGCGACCACCGGACAGCGCATCTATCAGCATGGCTGGTCGCCGGCCACCAGCAGCAACTATTCCGTACGCCTGAACGCCTCCCATGCGGCGATCACCCGCTCCGGCAAGGACAAGGGGCTGCTGGAGGAAACCGATATCATGGCCGTGGACATGGCCGGCCAGGCCGCCAGCGATGGCAAGCCATCGGCAGAAACCCTGCTACATACCCAGCTGTACCGTCGCCATGACAATGTGGGAGCCGTCCTGCATACCCACAGCCATGCCAGCACCGTGCTGACCATGCACTGGCCCGCCAACAGCATCACCCTGGAAGGCTATGAGCTGCTCAAGGCCCTGGAAGGCTACACCACCCATGACAGCAGGCTGGTGATCCCGGTGTTCGACAACACCCAGGACATCGCCGCCCTGGCCGACCAGGTGGATGCCGCCATGGCGGACGATGCCATTACCCACGCCTACCTGATCCGCGGGCATGGCCTGTACACCTGGGCAAGCGATCTACCCACCTGTTACCGTCAACTTGAAGCGCTGGAGACCCTGCTCGCCGTAGAGCTGGATCGCCGCCGTTTGCAAGGAGTATGACCCCATGAGCGAATTGAAAATCTTTCACGACAGTCAGCCCGACACCCTCGAACAGCACCTGACTGACAAGGCGGCCATGGCCAAGGCACTGGCCGATGCAGGCATTCGCTACGAACAGTGGCAAGCCACTCACGCCCTGTCCGATAACCCCCAGCAGGATGAAGTGATTGCCGCCTACAAGACGGATATCGACCGCCTGATCGACGAGGAAGGCTATCAGACCGTGGATGTGGTCAGCATGGTGCCGGATCACCCGGAGAAAGCGGCTTTCCGGCAGAAGTTCCTGGAGGAGCACCGTCACAGCGAAGACGAAGTGCGCTTCTTCGTGGAAGGCCAGGGGCTGTTCACCCTGCACATCGGCGACCGGGTTTACGAGGTACTGTGCACCAAGGGCGATTTGATCAGCGTACCCGCCAACACCCCGCACTGGTTCGACATGGGCCCCAACCCCCGCTTCGTGGCCATTCGCCTGTTCAATAACCCGGAAGGCTGGGTGGCCAATTTTACCGGCAGTGATATCGCCCAGCGGTTCAACCGCCTGAAAAACTGAAACCCTACCCCTGTAGGAGCAACGCCTGATTCGTGAAGCGATCGAGTTGCGAAAACCCAAACACGAGCATCAGGCCTTTGCCTTTCGAAACTCGCACCTCGCCACTCGCCACTCCGCTGCTTGTTGAGGCTTGAAAGTAAGGATCCCCATGATCAAGGCCATCGTCACCGACATTGAAGGCACCACCAGTAGCATTTCCTTCGTCAAGGAAGTCCTGTTCCCTTATGCCGCCAGACAGTTTCCGGCGTTTCTCGAAACACACTGGAATCAACCGGAGATACAGGAGCAGGTACGGGCGGCCGAGAAGGAAAGCGGCTTGAACCTGGAAAGCCCAGCCTCAGCCAATGCCATGTTCCAGCAGTGGATCACCGAAGACCGTAAAGCCACCCCGCTGAAAGCCCTGCAGGGAAAGGTCTGGAAGGCCG
>NZ_JBNPEC010000227.1:0-12750 GCF_051117345.1 Alcanivorax sp. | reverse complement strand
ATCTGTCTAAGATTGCCGGGTGCCCGGCCCCTTTCTGGGGGCTACGGCGATCAATCCGGTCTGCCTGGGGTCACGGTACGAAGGCCTGGGGCAACCCGAACCATTAATATACTGTTCATTTGGTCAGTGGTCAATCGAAGACAGTGACGAGTTGTGAGGAGCGAGTTTCGAAAGGCGGGGTGGTTTGCTTTTCGAAACTCGCTTCTCGTGACTCGTTCCTATCCGGCCCGCAGCTTCGGCTTCACCGAGATCAGCAGTGCCGGCAGAAGGGTCAGGTTGCTGAGCAGGGCCACCAGCATGGCCAGACCGGTGAGCAGGCCGAAGTACACCGTGGGGTTGAAGTTGGAGAACGCCAGAATCGAGAAGCCGGCAATGATGGTCAGCGAGGTGTAGTACATGGCCTTGCCGATGGAGCCGTGGCAACGCTTCATGGTGGCCACGTAGTCGTTGTCTTTCGGTAGCTCTTCATGGAAGCGGTGGATGTAGTGAATGGTGTCATCTACGGCGATGCCGATAGTGATGGCGGTGATGGTGATGGTCATCAGATCCAGCGGCAGGCCGATCCAGCCCATCAGCCCCAGCACCAGTGATGCGGAGATCAGGCTCGGTACCATGCTGATCAGTGCCACGGGCAGGCTGCGGAAAAGAATCAGCAGCATCACCAGAATGGCGGCGAACACATAGCCCAGTGTCTTGATCTGGGAATCGAACAGGCTCTGCAGCATGTTGTTGTAGAGCACCATAGCGCCAGTCAGGTGCACCTGTTCCGGTTCCAGCCCGAAGTTGTTTTCCATATCGGTGCGGATCTTGGCCAGCAGCTCGTTGCGGTTCAGGTTTTCGTCCGAGTCGATCACCCGCACGCTGAAACGCACCTGGTTGCCGTCGTCGGATAGGTAAGGGCGCACCAGCTGGTCGCGCAGGTCCTCGGGAATGAAACTGGCCAGCAGCATCAGCTGCACATAGCTGAGCGGCCCCTCGTTGAGTTTTTCCGCTACCTTGTAGGTAGTGGCGATGGATAGCACCTTGCCGGTTTCCGGCAGGGATTGCAGGTAGTTCTGGATTTCTACCAGCTGGGCCAGCCGCGCGGGGGTAAACCAGTAGGCGCCTTTCAGCGGATTGGGTTTGGCCTGTTTGGGCTCGGCAAACGGGTCATCAGAGGGCGCGCTGGCAAAGGGGTCTTCGCCACCTGAGCCATCGGAGAAGGGGTCACTATCCGCAAACGGATCCGGCTCTGCAGTGGCGAATGGGTCGCTATCGCCACCTGCCGCGAACGGATCTGTTGCGGGGCTATCATCCATGGATTCACCGTCCCAGCCGGTAGCCGGCTCGGATGACGTTGTCGCAGTGCGGGCTTCAGTACTGGGCGCATCGATGACGATATCCAGCGGAGTGGTGCCACCCAGCTTGCGATCAATCTGCAGCATGCCCTGGTAGATTTCCGTGTCTTTCTGGAAATAGTCGATAAAGCGGTTTTCCACCGTCAATCGGCTGACGCCCCATGCTGAGGCGATAATGGTGATAATGGCCAGCACCATCAGAGTCGGGCGGTGACGTTCGGTAAAGCCGGCAAAGGCCAGGGTGAACTTGCGGCTGAAGTCCCGCCCCTGTTGCGGTTGGCCAGCCTTCAACGGACCCAGCAGGGCCGGGAAAACCAGAAAACAGACCACCAGCGACACGCCCAGGCCAAAGGTCATCATCCAGCCGAAGTCGATCACCGGGCGAATCCCGCTGATCACCAGAGAAGAGAAGCCCACCATGGTGGTGAGGATCATGTAGATCATGGGCCGCATCATGTGGGCGGCAGTTTCCCGGATCAGCCACTTCTGGGTGGCATCCGGGTTCTCCTCATGCAGCTCCCGGAAACGCACAGTCAGGTGGATGGTGATCGACATGGTGATGATCAGCAGCAGCGATATGTAATTGCTACTGATGACCGAGACTTTCCAGTCCATCCAGCCCAGCCAGCCGGTCACGGTCAGCACGGTGACACCACAGCAGGCCAGGGGCACTACCACCCAGCGGGGGCGGCGGAAAATCATGAACAGGGTGACGATCAGAAAGGCCAGTACGCCGATCCCGAAAATTTTCAGGTCTGCGCGAATAAAACGCACCAGGTCAGTGGCGATCATGGGGACGCCGCCCAGGAACAGTTTTGCCTCGTCCCGGTAGCTGTCCATGATATCGCGCACCTGATCAATCTCGCCGGCGGTGCGTTCCTGGATCTGGCTGCTGTAGTCACTGAAGGCCTGTGAGGCCTCTTCCAGCGCCTGTTCGCCGTCTTCGTCCAGTTCGCCCTCATGCTGCTGAGTGCGTAGCTCATTACGCCGGTAGAGCAGCTCGTAATACTTTTCGTCGCGCTCGAAACTCACCAGCAGGGCGGTGGTGTTGCCGTCGTCGCTGACCAGTAGATCTTCATACAGAGGGTTTTTTTCGGTGAACTCCTTCTGTGCCAGCGAAAGGTCCACATCCTTGTCGGTGAGGGTGCGGTAGTCGTTGGCCAGATCGCTGAATTCTACCTGGGGGCTGAACAGCAAGGGCACATCCAGCATGCTGTAGACCGAGCTGACGCGGTCAACCTGTTTCAGGTCGGTCTGCAGCGCCTGCAGGTGCGCGAGCGTGTCTCGCTGAAACAGCGGCGCCTGGGACGGGGTGTAGGTGATGATCAGAAAGTCACTGCCGCCGTAACGCTTGGAAATCTTCCGGTAGTACTGCAATGCCTCATCGTTCTCGAGCACCAGCGAATCCGCGGATGCATCAATCTTGAACTCCCGGGCCTGCCAGGCAGCAACAGCACAGAGCAGGGCCAGCAGAGCCAGCCAGAAAACCGGGTGTGCCAGCACAGCCCGGCAGTAGGCATTAAACAGTCGATGAGTCATGAAGGAATCCGTTCAGGGTCAATAATCAGAACATGGCAGCGTATTCTGCCGCAAAGCGGGTATCGAAGCGGTGAATCAGTTTGCCGGCGGGCCAGGCCAGCAGGGTGAGAAGCCCCTCGGTCCATTCTTCCTGGTGTACCCGGCAGCCGCCCTGACCATCATCGATGAAGGTAAAGCGGTGGGTGATACGTGCAAAGGGCAGGTGCAGGCCCCAGGTGATGCGCTCGTTTTCCTTGAACTCCATCACCTTTACCACCACCGGCGCTGGCGGCAGGCCGGGCAAGTCTGCCACAAACAATAGCAGGGCGCCGGGGCGCCAGTTGCCGTTGAGAAGGCGTGCATGGCGCACTACCGAGCACCAGTTCTGCCAGTTTGTCGCGTCGGTAAACAATTTAAAGGCCTGCTTGCGCGAGGCCCGGGTGTCGGTGACCTCGTCGACCAGATAGCGTTTGAGCATAATCGATCCGGTTGTTGATAGGGGTGTCGGTAGAGTACTCACTGTCTGAGGGAACCTCCAGTAGGTCAAACGGGCCAATCCATCAGGGTTGGTTGACCTGCTTGATGCCTTTGCCTAGTTTCGGGTGATTGCGAGGAAACACCATGACCACAACGTTGCTTCCAGCTTCCATTCTACCCGGCCTCCTTGAGGTATCACTGCGCAGCCGCCTGGATGTGCAATCCCTGTTCGAGCGCGCCGGTATTGATGCGGATATTGTTGGCCGCAATGACCGTTTTATCAGCTTGCTGCAACTGGACGAGCTGCTGTATTCCGCGTTCAGTGAAAGTGACGATCCGTTGTTCGGTTTGCACGTGGGGGCCGACAATCACTATGGCAATCTGGATCTGCTGGGCAATCTGATGGCCACGGCCGATACCCTGGAGCAGGGCCTGGCCATGCTGTTCCGCTACAAGGATCTGGTGGTCCCCTATCTGGCGTTTACCCTGGAGACGGTTGGTGACAGCGTGATGCTGGCCGTGGCCAGCAAAGACCCGACTCTGCGCTTTACCGCCACCCGTACCCACAACGAAGTGGTGGTGGCCACCATGGTGGCCATCGGTCGCTCCCTGCTGGGTGGCACCATGCCGGTGAGCGGTGCCTGGTTTCTGCATGGCGAGCCGGTGGCGGATCAGGTGGCGGTTTACCAGCAGTTTTTCCAATGCCCGCTGCACTTTGCCCAGCAACACAATGCCATCACCATTCCGGCCAACCTGCTGGGCGAGCCGCTGCCCAGGGCCTATCCCAAATACAATGAGCGACTGCGGCAATCCGCGGATCAGGTGCTGTCCGGTTTATCACGGGCTGCCGGGGTGTCCGGCCAAGTGATCAAACAGCTTGAGATCATGCTGGGTGGTCAGGGCGTGACCATGGAAGCGGTGGCTGACGCCCTTGCCATGACGCCGCGGACCCTGCAGCGTCGCCTGCAGGAGGAGGGTACCCGCTTCGCCCAGCTCCGCGACCAGGTCCGCCACCAGCATGCCTGTCAGGCCCTGCGTGAGCGGGGCTGTGACATGCAGGCACTGGCCATGGAGCTGGGCTTTTCCGATACCGCCAATTTCTACCATGCCTTCAAGCGTTGGCAGGGCTGTGCGCCGGGCCAGTACCGCAAGCAATTCGCCTGATAAAGGTAACGCTGCGACGTTTTGCCACATTGGCATTGCCGGCCGTATCCGTAGGCTGCTCACTATCGTTATTCAGTGGGGAAGCTAGATGCGGAAAACAGTTCATCTTCTCGTCGCGGCAACCGCGATCACCAGCATGGGCCAGGTTCAGGCCCATTACGATGGCGGGCGTGCCGACAGCCATGCGCCGATTTCAGTGATGGGCGACCACACCCATGACAAAGGCGAATGGATGCTCTCCTATCGTTACATGGGCATGAGCATGAGTGGTGCCAGGTCGGGCAGTGAGTCGCTGAGCACTAATGAAGCCTTCGGCGAGATACCCGGTATGGGCATGATGAACATGAAGGCATTGCCTTATGAGATGACCATGCACATGCACATGCTCGGAGCCATGTACGCCCCGACAGACAATCTCACCCTGATGGCGATGTTGCCGTACACCACCAACAAGATGACCACCAGAACTCGCATGACCATGATGATGAACACCATGGACGATGAGTTCGATACCGAAACTTCCGGTATTGGTGATGCCAGCATCGGTGGTCTGTACAAGTTCTTCGACCAGGATGGCTATCGCCTTCATCTGAATCTGGTGCTGGGCTTGCCTACTGGCTCTATCGATGAAGAAGACTATGTGCCCATGCAGGGCAAGGAGATCCAGTTACCGTACCCCATGCAGTTGGGGTCTGGCAGCTACGAGGCGCGCCCGGGGATTACCCTGAACAAGCAATACCAAAGCTGGAGCTGGGGAGCGCAGGTCAGCGCCAGAATTGCATTGGACGAGAATGATCAAGGCTACAAGCTGGGTTCCCGGCGCCATCTGACTGCATGGGCGGCGAAACCGGTCAGCCCTTGGGCATCTGTCTCCCTGGCAGCTTATAAAAGCTGGTGGTCCGACATTCACGGGCAGGCGGAAGACTTGATGATATCGCCGATGATGAACCCTGCAGCAGACCCGGACGCCAGGGGCGGCCAGCGGCTGGATATCGGTCTGGGGCTGAATCTGCTCGGCAAGAATGGCACCTTGAAGGGCCACCGTCTGGCCCTGGAATACAAGGCACCGGTTCATCAATCCCTTCATGGCGTACAGATGGAAACCGACTACACCTTCACGGTGGGCTGGCAGAAGGCCTTCAGCGGGAAATAAGGGCTCTTTTCGCAGGATGGACCAAACAAAAAAAGCCGCCTGAAGAGGCGGCTTTTTTGTGATTCGATGGTGCCGGAACGCGGAATCGAACCGCGGACCTACTGATTACGAATCAGTTGCTCTACCGACTGAGCTATCCCGGCATGCCCGGTGTTTGGGGCGGCGCTAGTGTAGCAGGACGCCCCGGGCTGGCAAGTATCCGTGTCAAGAAACCTGCTTGATGCCGGCCAGTTTGCGGGCGTGCCATTTCTTGGTGTCCACGTCCATGCCGCGCAGGATCTGGATGCGTTGGGCCTGGGGGCTGCCGGCGCCGTGCATGGATTCGGTCAGGTAGCCCACCGCGTTACGTCCCAGGGTCATGTTCTCGATCAGGCGCAGGATGCGCATGCGGTCCTCGGTGGGTATGTCGTCGCGGCCTTTCAGGAAGCGGCGGATGATGTCACCGGCTTCCTGGTTTTCCAGGTCCTTCTCGCTGGGCATGGTGACCATGATGCCGCCGGCCAGGTCCTGGGCCAGCCGGGAGATCTCGTAGGGGAAGCGGGTCACGTTGTGCTTGCACACGTTGGAGAGCATGGCGTCGTTCATGAAGATGCCGCTGGGCATCTGTTTCGCCTCGTGGGAGCTGGCAATGCCGGAGGAGTAGATGGTCTCGTTCAGGTGCACCATTTCCACCAGCTTGTCGCGAATATGGCTGACTTTTTCCAGGCCGTTGTATTCGGCGATGGACGCGGCGGCGCCCACCAGTACATCACCCAGGCCGGTTTTGCACACATAGCTGGCCCGGTGGTAGGCGGTGAACCGGGCGACCATGTCCTGGGCAAACTCGTATTCGCCATCCATGAACACATGTTCGTGGGGAATGAAGACATCATCGAAGTAGACCAGCACTTCCTGGCCGCCGTATTCGGCGTTGCCCTGATCGATGTCGCCGCCTTCCATGGCGCGGGTGTCGCAGCTCTGGCGGCCGTAGATATAGGTAATGCCTTCCGCGTCGCCGGGGATCATTCCCACTACCGCATAGTCACGATCTTCTTCGGTCAGGTTCATGGTGGGCATGACGCAGATCCAGTGCTGATTCCAGCCGCCGGTCATATGGGCTTTCACGCCTTTCACGTAGATGCCCTTGTCGGTGCGCCGGGTCACACGCATGAACATGTCCGGGTCGCTCTGCTGCGCCGGGCGCTTGCTGCGGTCGCCCTTGGGATCGGTCATGCCGGCGGCGATGAGGATGTTCTTGCGTTGCGCTTCACCGAGAAAATCCAGGAAACGATGGTGATACTGGGTGCCGTACTTTTCGTCGATCTCGTAGGTGATCGAATGCAGCACACTGATGGTGTCCAGCCCCGTGCAGCGCTGAAAACAGGTGCCGGTAATCTGGCCCATGCGGCGCTGCATCTTGTTCTTTTTCACCAGGTCTGCCGGCGATTCCACGATGTGCAGAAAGCGGTTTACCTGGGCGTCAATGAGCGGGGACCAGGCAGTGGCCAGCTCCGGGTCTTCAATGGCCAGATCGTAACTGGCGCGCAGGGCGTTGATGCTGGGCTTGATGATCGGGTGGTCAGCGGGCTCGTCGATCAGCTCACCAAACAGGAACAGGCGGGTGCCGCGGTTGCGCAGGCTGGCCAGGTAATCCTCACCGGTCTTGAGGACGGAAAAGCGGTTCCAGCGCTGTTCGGCGCTTTCCTCGCGGCGCGGGGCAGGGGTCGCGGCGTTCATGGTGCCTCCTGTGATTTCCATTGCTCTGGCAGCGGCCAGGGTGTCGTGACTTGGGGGTCACTACCGATGGTATACAGGGTGTTGCGGGAGGCAATGACAGAAACTGCCGCTGTACGCTGCGGTCAAGTCAGGGGTGCTGTGGGGTAAGGGCTAATGAGTTGAAAGTTCAAAGTTTAACGTTGAAACGCGGATAACCTCCGTACTGACAGAAACTTTGTGCTACGCGTTGCAAACCGCGGGGATGCGCGGGCACGGCAAGTCAATGGAGTGAGAGGCTTGCCCGCGCTTTTTAACTTTGAACTTTAAACTTTCAACTCGCCTTGAACACCATCGACGCCGAATTCAGGCAATAACGCAGGCCCGTCGGTGCCGGACCGTCGGGGAATACGTGCCCCAGGTGGCCGTCGCAGCGGGCGCAACGGATTTCCACCCGGGTCATACCATGGCTGCTGTCACGCAGTTCGCGGATATGTTCCGGGTCAAAGGGCTGGTAAAAGCTGGGCCAGCCGGTACCGGATTCAAATTTGGCGTTGGCGGCAAAGAGTGGCAGGTCGCACAGTTTGCAGTGATAAACCCCGTCTTCCTTGTTGTCGAGCAGGCCACCGCAGAAGGGCGGCTCGGTTCCCTGATTGAGCAGGATGCGCTTTTCCTCGTCGGTGAGGTGTTCCGCTCGTTGCTGTTTCTCGGCGTCGCTAAGCGGCGTGAGATCATGGCCGCTGGCGGAGTGGGCTGTGTTCATTGCGTATCCCCCTTGAGCAGATCGGGAAAGGCGTGGATGAGTTTTTCCACCTTGGGTTTGGCCACGTGAACGATATAACCCTGGTTAGGGTTGTGGCTGGCGAAATTCTGGTGGTAATCCTCGCCGCGATAGAAGGTCTCCAACGGTTCCAGCGTGGTCACGATAGGCACGGTAAAGGCGCCGGCGTTGTCCAGCTGACGAATATAGGCCTCGGCTACCGCTTTTTCTTCCGGGCTCTGATAGAAAATGGCGGACCGGTACTGGGTGCCGCGGTCGTTGCCCTGGCGGTCCTTCTGGGTGGGGTCGTGGGCCACGGAGAAGAATACCTTGAGCAGCTGTCCGTAGCTGATCACCTTGCTATCGTAGTCGATCTCCACCACTTCAGCGTGGCCGGTGGTGCCGGTGCAGACCGCCTCGTAATTGGCACGGGCGGCATCGCCACCGGCATACCCGGAGGTGACTGCTACTACGCCATCCAGATTGAGGTAGACCGCTTCCACACACCAGAAACACCCCCCCGCCAGTACGGCTTTCTGGATGCCGTCAGTTGGCAGGTCGTCCACCGGATCGGGGAAGCGTTCCGGGTGAATGGCCAGGGAAGTGCCTGGGATTACGGCTGTCATGGGTATCTCCTTCAAACAGGCCCCGGCTTGTGGCCGGGGCCGGGCGTGGCGCAAGAGAAACGGAGGTCAGTCCTGTTTCACTGCGCCGCTGCTGATCAGTTTGTCGATCTGTTCGTCACTGAAGCCGGCCTGGCGGAGAACCGCCTGGCTGTCGGCCCCGGCGCTGGCTGCCGGTTTGATATCGCCGGCGGCGCTGCGCGAGAAGCGCGGTGTCGGAGCCGGCTGTACCGTGTTGCCGACAGTGACAAAGGAACCTCTTGCCACGTTATGCGGATGTGAAGGCGCTTCTTCAAGGCTCAATACCGGTGCAAAGCACACGTCTGTACCTTCCATCAACGCGGTCCATTCATCACGGCTCTTCTGTTTGATGACTGCCGCCAGTTTTTGTTTCAGTTCCGGCCACTTTGCCGGGTTCATCTGCTGACCGAACTCCTCGGCGGGCAGGTCGGCGATGCGGCACAGTTCGGCATAGAACTGCGGTTCGATACTGCCGATGGACACGAATTTGCCGTCCGCTGTTTCGTAGACTTCATAGAAGTGGGCGCCGGAATCGAGCATGTGAGTGCCGCGATTTTCGGTGAACATGCCCTGGGCCTTGAGGCCATAGAACATGGCCATGAGGGCGGCGGAGCCTTCCACCATGGAGCTGTCGACCACCTGGCCTTCGCCGGAGCGCTGGGCTTCCAGGGCGGCACAGACCAGACCGAAGGCGAGCATCATGCCGCCGCCACCGAAATCACCCACCAGGTTCAGAGGAATGGCGGGCTTCTCGCCCTGGCGGCCCATGGCGTGGAGGGCGCCGGACAGGGAGATGTAGTTCATGTCGTGGCCGGCGGCCTTGGCCAGCGGCCCCGTTTGGCCCCAGCCGGTCATGCGGCCGTACACCAGTTTCGGATTACGGGCCAGGCACTGTTCCGGGCCGATACCCAGGCGCTCGGTCACACCCGGGCGAAAGCCTTCGAACAGGCCGTCGGCGGTTTCACAAAGCGTGAGGACGGTCTCGATGCCTTCCGGGCTTTTCAGGTCCAGGGCCAGGTTCTGCCGATTGCGGAACAGCACACTATGGCCGATGGCGGCGTGGGGGTTGCCGCCGGGGCGATCAATGCGGATCACGGTGGCGCCCATGTCAGCGAGCATCATGCCGCAGAAGGGGCCGGGGCCGATGCCGGCCAGTTCGATAAAGGTCAGTCCGTTCAGTGGGCCAGTCATAGTCTTTATTTTCCGTTGTCAGGGTATCAGAGCATGCTCTTTGAGTGTGTTGCGCAGAGCCGTACATTGGCTCTTGGCAATGGCAACGGTGTTACTGGCTTCATGGGTGGTGGCGATACCGGTCCACAGGGGCTTGCCGTCGGCATTGATCAGTTCTGCGCCGTGTTGACGCAGGGCCTCGGGAACGTCCTCCCTGGCCAGCTCGCCGCCAATACCCACTTGCCAGGTCGGCGTCATTTCACCGGCGGACTGGTCCATGGGGTTGAGGCGATTGCCGCCTGTCGGTGGTGCCGCAGCATCAATCAGCAGGTGGGTGAGTTCCACCACCAGAATCCGTTGCACATCATTGCTTTGCGCCCAGTCGAGGATGCGGTTTTTTCCACCTTCGTACCATAACGGCAATTCCTGGTGGCTGAGCAAAATGGTCAACGAACTGCTTGAAAATATTTCCTTGCAGGTCAGCTCCCAGGTTTCACGGGTACCGCCTTCCGGGGTGTGGGCCACCAGTAGCAATGTCTCCCGGGGAGGATGGCTCCCTTCAGCAGTGAAGCGAGTTGTAACCTGGGTGGTGCTGGCACAGCCGGCAACGAGCAGGGCAGGCAGCAGAAAGCGAAGCAGCGGGCGCATGACGGATCTCCGGGAGAAAAAGTGGTGCCTTGTAGCACGTCTCCAGTGTAGCAGTGCCATTGGCAGGGCTCATCCGTTAACGGCCATACCGCGTCTGTGGTTGTGACAGGGTTGTCGGCACAGCGCTGAGTAGCCTCGCAGAGGTGAGGCTGTCTCAGCGCTGTTTGCTGAACGGGCTATGGCAAGGGAGCGGACAACACCGACGATTGCGGCTGATTGGCACTAACGGAAAAGCGGCAGGACCTGGAAGGCGAGGGTGTGGCGGGGTACCAGCGCACCTCATACCGACCGCGTTTTTTTTCCGTGTCTTCCTGATGCAACAGCTGTAACTCGGCACTGTCATCGCTGATCACGCCATTGTCGCAGTGAACCGCCAGTAGAGGGCGATCCAGCGCCAGCTGATTCGCCGGTTCCGCTTCCAGTATCAGGCTCCAGTAAGGGCCGGTGGTGGCGTCACCGTCATGACGTGTTGGCTCGCTTAACCAGCGCCGTTTGCCCGGACCTGTCAGCGAGTCGGGAAAGTATTGTCGGCTGAGCAGGGAAAAAGTTTGCTGGGCCGGGATGTCATTAATGTCGCCTTGTTGTTGCAGCTCCCGGCTCAGCCCTTCGCTCTGTTGAATCAGGAAATCCAGTGTATGTGGCCCATAAAGAGTGTGGCCGCCCTCGTAGTACTGGAGCGCATATTCTTCCGGAGTGACGGCATAGCCGAAGTAGCCATTTGCCAGACTGGAAATTTCCACTTTCCAGTCGGTGCCTTCTGGCAGGGTGCTCGCCACTGCATGGCGGAGTCTATTGCCGCTTTCCAGGGTGATTTCCCAGGGCAGGGGAACCAGTACCAGGTCGTTGATACGCACGATCTGGAACAGGGCCTGGTGGGGAAAACGCTCGGCCGGCAGCAACAGTTGCAGTTTGGACAACATCCACTGCTTCACGCCCTGGCAGTTGTCGGTAAAGACCCGGCGAGGCCAGTCTTCCTTCAGAAACGGGAGATAGGAAATCGGGAAGACTTCGTCACCGTTGGCTGCGCCGGCGACGGAGGCACCGGCGATAGCCCGTTCGCAAAGTCCGAAGCGGCCGGTATCAATGTCGTCGAGCAGGTCCATCTGGCGGCTGGCGACGGCGATGCTGAGGGTGTCAGTGAGCTGACTTTCCAGAGAATGAAAGAGCTGTGAGGCATGTTTCCCCAGTGCCTTGCCGATGCGTTCAGCTTCCCGGTCGCCGCGCAGGTCCTCTTTCCAGGCTGGGTTGTTATCCGCGTGGGTAGCCTGGGCGGCACCATGGAGGAAATCGGGGTAGCTGCTTGCCAGTTCGCTTTCCAATTCCTCGCTGATCCAGTGCCAGACATCCGCATGGTAGGGACGGGTAAAGGGAGGGATAGCGGTGCCGTGGATGGAGTAGAGGCTGAGCGCGCCGGCCGGTTCGAAACGGTCGCCCCGGCGCTGATCAATCCGCAGCAGGGTCATGGTGGGATTCACCGCCTGCATGGGGTCCGCGTTGGAGGGATCCTGCTCAGGGAAGTTATTGGCCCAGGCCTCGATGGAGCGGTTACGGGTAACGCCAAACAGGTCGCTCTGGCCCACGGCAAAGCGCGCCTCGCGACGGGATTCATAGGCACCGATGACGGCGTCGGCAATGCGCTGGCTGAGAAACTCGAACAGGGCCGGGTCGAAGCCGGGTCGGTTACTGCCGAAAACGTTGTAGAAGTCGCTGCCGAGATACTGGCCAGGGCCGGAGTGGGTATGGGTAACCAGCAGGGTCACCGCATGGGCAGGCACATCGGTATGGTCGGCAATCAGTTCAGCGACCCGGTGGCGCAGCACCAGTGAACCGGTGCCAAGATCCAGTTGTACGATAGCAAGCGGGGTCTGGCTGGGGCCTTTCAGGTAGAACGCCCTTGCCTTGAGTCGGGTGCGAAAGCCGTCTGCATTCTTTGCCCAGGCGGAATAGCCGAACTTGGGTATGCCGGTGGGCGGCGTAATGTCCCGTTCGGCGATACCCGCTTTTGCTGTGTCATGATCCGCTGCTATCGGTTGTACAGGAAAAGAGAAAGACAGGTTCTGCCGGGGAAAAAAAAGGAAGGGCCAGGCCGTGTGCAGCAGGCCGCCGAGAATGCCGACAGACAAGAGGGTTAGCAGCAGGTAACGGGGGCGCAATGTTCGCATAGGGAGTGGTGCTCCAGTTTATTTG
>NZ_JBNPEC010000081.1:0-12847 GCF_051117345.1 Alcanivorax sp. | reverse complement strand
CGAGGTGGCGAAAGGCAACGCCAGAATGTTGCGAGAAATGAGCCAAGCCGTTCAATAGCGCCCCCTGTAGGAACGGAGCGTAGCGGAGTAACGCACGTAGTTCCGTGCGGCCCGAAGGGTGAGCGAAGCGAATAACGCCTCTCGAGGCGCGAACCGCGCTTGCGCGGAAATCGCCCGCAGGGCGATCAGGAATATCAGTTCTCGACAGGTTCCAGAAAGAATCCCGGACGGCCTGGATTTCTGTTGCCTCGCTACGCTCGGTTCGCACCTCAAGAGGTGCTCCTACATTACTCCTCGCCAATACCCGAATCGCGCCACAAGCGACGCTCCTACGGAAAGGGTGGCGTTAGATCGGCAGGCCGATGCGCTTGGCTTCCATGCGACGCAGGAATTCCAGCATCACCTGGCGGTAGAGATCTTCACCCAGCCAGGCATCTTCCACCCCGGCATCGATGTTCGGGTTGTCGTTCACCTCGATCACCACCACCTGGTCACCGGACTGCTTCAGATCAACGCCGTAGAGGCCGTTACCCATCAACCGAGCCGCCTTGAGCGCCGCCTTTAACACCTTGGGCGGGACTTCCTGCACCGGCAAGGTACGGCTGTTGCCGGTTTCGGTCTTGCCGCCGCTCTGGTGGTGGTAAATCTGCCAATGTCCTTTACTCATGAAGTACTGACAGGCAAACAGCGGGCGGTTATTGAGCACGCCGATGCGCCAGTCGTAATCCGTGTACATAAAGGCCTGGGCCAGCACCACCGACGACTGTTTCAGGTAATCACGCAGGCTGGCGGCCAGCTCTTCGCGAGTCTTCACCTTGCTGATGCCACGGGAAAAACTGCCGTCGGGAATCTTCAGCACCATGGGCAGTTTGAGTTCCTCGATCAGCTGGTCGATCTGTTCATCGTCATCACTGAAGACAAAGGCGGTGGGCGGCACCGGCACTCCGTTAGCCTGCATCAGCTCCGCCAGATAGATCTTGTTGGTGCAGCGCAGGATCGAGCCCGGGTCATCCATCACCACCATGCCCTCCTGCTCCGCCTTGCGGGCGAACTGATAGGTATGGTGATCCAGCGCCGTGGTCTCGCGGATAAACAGGCCGTCGTATTCCCCCAGGCGGGTATAGGCATCACGACCGATCTGGTCCACACGAATACCCAGTTGGCGACCGGCACGGATAAACCGTTTCAGCGCCATCTTGTCACTGGGCGGCAGCGCCTCTTCCTCGTTGACCAGCATGGCCAGCTCGTAGCGATCACTACGGCGGCGGCGCGGGTTGCGCCAGACGCGGGCATTGAACTGCTCCAGGGACTGGGCAAAGGCATCTTCTTCCGCGCCTTTCAGCTGCTTCAGGGCCAACGGCTTCAACGCCTCGATGGTCCACTGCTCACGGCGACGAAAATCCACCTTCAGCAACGGACAGGGCAATTGGTCAAAAATCTGCCGGCCAAGATCGGCCAGGCCTTCCTGGGGGGTGTGACCGAAGTACAGCATCAGCGAGAAATGATCACTGCCACTGCCCTTGCGTTTCATGGCCTTGTCCAGCGCCGCCTCGAACTGGCCGAAATGCAGGCCGTAGAGCGCCTTGCGGCTCAGATCGTTCACCGTACGCACAGACGGCAACACCCGCTGCCCACGGGCTTCCGCGAGCAGGGAGCAGTAGTAACCGGGGCTCAGGTATTTATAGCTGCGGCACAGGTTGATCACCTGCACTTTCTTGTCGGTACAGACCGATTGCTGCGCCTGCAGATACTCCCGGGCAGAGAGCAGATGGCGGGCGGGATAGTAGGCGGCCCAATCTGCGGGGTCGTCGACCAGAATAATGACCTGACTCATGAAATGCCCTGAATTCCGAGGCGCCGGACATGGCACCGATAACCGCGAATGTAGGGCCAGAGAGGGAGGGGTAGCAAGGAAAATCTGAGGGGCAATGAATAGTTAATAATGAATAATTAATAACGTCGCGAAACAGGCTCCCAGGCCCGGAAACCAAAGAAGCCGCGCCCAGGGTCTGGACGCGGCTTCCTTTGGTGAAGATCACAACGCGCTAGCACGCGACGTTATTAATTCTTAACTATTAATTATTCACTGTCTTTTTGCGCCCCCGGATGCCCCGCCTTTTCCAAAGCATCCTGCACTTCCGGCGGCATGTAGGTTTCATCGTGCTTGGCCAGCACTTCCTCGGCTTCAAAACGGTTCGGGCTGATCAAAGTGCCATTGGCCACGATGCCCTGCCCTTCGCGGAACAGGTCCGGCAGGATGCCCTGGTAATGCACAGTAAAGCTGCCCTTGCCGTCGGTGAGCACGAACTGCACGTCCAGGGTCTGCTGGTCGCGAACCACACTGCCCACTTCCACCAGGCCGCCCACGCGCATCTGCGTATCCAGGGGCGCCTCGCCGGCCATTACCTGCTGGGGGGTAAAGAACAGGTTGATGTTCTGGCGCAGGGCGTAAAACATCAGCCCGCAGGCGATGGCCAGACCCACCAGAATCGACACCACCAGGATCAGTCGCTGTTTGCGTACCGCGTTCATTGTTCAGAATCTCCCAGAGAGTCACGGCGCTGTTGCCGTGCCAGACGTTGACGCACCTGTCCCTGGGCGCGAATCGCCAACGCCATATTGGCGATAATCAGAAGCGCGCTGACTCCATAGGCGCTCCAGACATAAAACCCGTGTTTTCCCATGGCCAGAAAATCGGCAAAGCTGTCAAAAGCCATCAGCGGCTGCCCTCCTTCACCAGTTTGTTCACCCACTTGCTGCGCCGTTCCCGCCACATGACCTCAGTACGGGCACGCAGCAGCACATTGACCGCATACAGCAGCCACACTCCCAGCATGCTCAGCAGCAGCGGATACTTCATGGCCGGATCGATGGTGGATTCCCCGAACATCTTCAGGGTGGAACCCTGATGCAGGGTCTGCACCCACTCCACGGAATACTTCACGATCACCACATTGATCACCCCCACCATGGCCAGCAGGCCGGCGGCCCGGGCGGCCTGGCGAGGGTCACGGATGACCGCCTGCAAGGCAATCACTCCCACATACATGAACAGCAGGATCAGCATGGAGGTCATACGCGCGTCCCACTGCCAGTAGGTACCCCAGGTGGGCTTGCCCCACAGGGCACCGGTCACCAGGGAAATGGCCGCCAACGCTGCACCAAAGGGAGCGATGGCCTTGAGCATCACTTCCGCCATCTTCATTCGCCAGACCACCGCTACCAGGCCGGACACACCCAGGGCCATATAGCCCATCAGCGCCCCGCTGGATGCGGGCACATGTATAAAGATGATCCGGTAGCTGTTGCCCTGCTGATAATCGCTGGGGGCAAACGCCAGCCCCCAGACCAGGCCGGCCGCCAGCGTCAGCACGGTAATGGGCGTCAGCCAGGGCAGCACCCGGGAGCTGAAGGTGTAGAAATAACGCGGCGAACCCAGCATGTGGTACCACCGCTTCAATGTTTGCCAGACCATTTAATTCCCTGAACTGATTTTGAGACCGGCACTTACTGCCAGCGGTCCCAGACTGATCGTTAATGCCAGCAAGGCACCCAGAATCGCCAGAATGCCATCCACATTGGCGCCACCGGCTGCCGCACTCACCGCCCCGGCGCCAAAGATCAGCACCGGGATATACAGCGGCAGCACCAGCACGGCGAGCAGGATACCACCTCGGTTGAGTCCCACCGTGAGCGCCGCGCCAATGGCACCGACAATGGTCAGCGCCGGGGTGCCCAGCAGCAAGCTCAGCATCACTGTCCCCAGGGCCGCATCCGGCAGTTGCAGCATGTGCCCCAGCAGCGGCGAAATCAGCACCAGCGGCAGACCGGTCAGCAACCAGTGGGCCAGCAATTTGGCCAACACCGGCACCACCGGCATCACCGGCGCGGTCAGCAGCATGTCCAGCACACCGCTTTCCTGATCCCGGCGGAACAGACCATCCAGCGACAGCATCACCGCCAACAGGGCCGCCACCCAGAGCACTCCAGGCGCCACCGTGGCCAGCAACTCCGGCTTCGGCGAAATCGCCAGCGGAAACAGGCTGATCACCATGACGAAGAAAAACAGCGGATTGATAATCTCCGCCGGGCTACGCCACAGCACCAACAATTCCCGACCCAGCGCCGCACGAAAGGCATTCATGACAGCACCTCGGCACGGCCATTCTCCAGATGTAGACGCTGCACGCCCTCGCCAACCCGGTGGTGGGAGGTATAGATCACCAGGGAGCCGGCCTCGGCGGCCTGCTGCATCTGCGCGTCCAGTTGCGCCACGCCGTCCTGGTCGATGGCCGTGTAGGGCTCGTCCAACACCCACACCGCTTTGCGCTCCAGCCACAACCGCGCCAGGGCAACGCGCCGTTTCTGCCCCGCGGACAGGTGTGCTGCCGGCACATCCTCGAAGCCCCGCAACCCCACCGCCGCCAGGGCCGCCATGGGGTCGCCGGCCTGATGATTGAGCGCGCAGGCATAGCGCAGGTTTTCCAGCGGATTGAGTTCTTCACGGACACCGGGCTGGTGCCCCAGATACAACAGGTCCTGCTGCCACTGGGGCTGCCACCAGCGTCGCTCGCCCTCAAAGAAACCATGCAGCCCCACCAGAATCCGCAACAGGGTGGTCTTGCCGGCGCCATTGGCACCGGTAATCTGCCAGATTTCCCCGGCGCGGGCGGTCAGGCTCAGGCCACTGAACAGCATGCGATCGTCGCGCTCGCAGCCCAGTTGCACAAGCTCCAGTCTGGTGGATGAATCGGACAAAATTGCCTCCATGGAACAGCGCGGCAGTATAGCATGCCCATTCATGTCAGGCTTGATTCAGGCTAGCCTGTCACTCTATCCAAGAAGAGGAAGTCTCCATGCGCCTGATACCGGGATTTTTCACCCTGCTGCTTGCCGGCCTGCTCAGCGCCTGCGGCGCGGACAAGCCTCTGGCCACCGTCGACCAGGTGGACCTGCAACGCTACAGCGGCACCTGGTATGAAATCGCCCGCCTGCCCCAGTGGTTTCAGCGCGGTTGCTACAATTCCACCGCCACCTACTCCCTCAATGAGGACGGCACCGTACGCGTGGTCAACCGTTGCCAGCGAGAGGGCAAGGAACCCAGCGAGGCGCAAGGCACCGCCCGGGTGGTCTCCGGCTCAGACAATGCCAAACTCAAGGTGCGTTTCGACAGCTGGATATCCAGGCTGTTGCCCACCATCACCGAGGGCAATTACTGGATCATTGCCCTGGACAAGAACTACCAGACCGTAGTGATCGGCGAGCCGAGCCGGGAATACCTGTGGATTCTGGCACGCACCCCAACACTGCCGGATGATCAATATCAAGCTTTGCTGCAACTGGCCGAGAGCAAGGGTTTTCCGGTGGACGAGCTGCAACGCAACCGCGACCTGCAACCGGAACAGTGATCCATGGAACACCACGTCTATTTTGCGGTTTTCGGCTTTGACCACGATCCCCGGCAACTGGATCTACTGCTGGGGCAAAGTGCCGACGACTACTGGCACGAAGGGGAAACCTATAGCGACGCCTTCCCCGACGCCCGCCGCCGGGAAAACCGCTGGATATTGTCCAGCCAGCTGGACCACACCGCCAGCCACCGGGACCATTTCGAAAAACTGTTCTACAAGCTAAAGCGGCTGGCCCCGCAGCTACAGGCCCTGGAACCGGACTACCGTTTCGGCATCGGCGTGTCACACTACTTCGTGATGGACGACCCGGCGTTCTACCTGCCCGCCGAGATTCTCGACGGCTACGAAGCGCTGGGCCTTGCCATCACCTTCGATCAACTGGGACTCGACCATGGCACAGGAAATTGAGCGCAAGTTTCTCATCAGGGACCCACGCATTGTGGATTCACTGCCCGGCGAACGGCTGACGCAGGGCTACCTGAGTCACGACAAGAACGCCACCGTTCGCGTTCGCATTGCCGGCACCAGCGGCTGGCTGACCATCAAGGGTAAAACCGTGGGCGCCACCCGTAGTGAATTCGAATACCCGGTGCCTGAGGAAGACGCCCGGCAAATGCTGGATGAGCTGTGCAACGCCGGCGTCATCGACAAGACCCGCTACCGCCTGCCCCAGGGCGAACTGTGCTGGGAAATTGATGTATTCCATGGTGATAACGATGGCCTGATCGTCGCGGAAATAGAACTACCCAGTGAAGACACCCCCTTCGACAAACCCGACTGGCTGGGCGAAGAAGTCACCGGGGATGCCCGCTATTACAACAGCGCCCTGAGCAGCACGCCCTTCAACCAGTGGGCCGATGACTGAGCACCGCTTTTCCCTCTGGCGTCAGGACGATAACGGCATCAGGGCCAGAGTGGCTGACTACCCGACCCGCCAGGCGGCAGAAAAAGCCCGGACGCATTACGAATCCCTGGGTCACAAACAACTCTACTGGGTGGAAGAGAACCGTTAACGCGACACTGAGTGAATCCCCGGATTGCCGCAGGTCATCACGACGGGGTCATAATCAACCGGGACACTCTGGCGGAGGACGGAGGGAATCATGGACGAACACTCGCTGGTTGAACGGCTTTGCCAACAGGCCACCCGCATTAATGAGCAAGCACTGACGGATCTGCAGCATCAGCCCTTGCCCGCCAATGCTGTGCACGACTGCCGGGTGGCGGTGAAACGGCTACGGGCCCAGTGGCAGCTGCTGCGGCCCTGGCTGAGCCGTGACGATCACAGAGCCTGTGACCACACCATCCGTGAAGCGGCCCAGGCCCTGGCCGGTGCCCGTGACACCCATGTGATGGCCGCCACCCTGCAAACACTGGCCAGCAAGGCCGACAAACCCCAGCGCCACTCCCTCAGCCGGGTGGCAAGCACGCTGTTCAGCGACCCGGACCCACAACCGGAAACCAGCCACCATCAAGACGCCATCGCCGCCTTCACCCGGGATCAACAGCGCTGGCAGTCACTGGCCCTGAGCGTCAGTGACCACGAACTGCTGGTCAGTGGCCTGGCGCGCACCTACAAGCAGTGCCGCAATCGCACCATCAAGGCCCAGGGCGGCAGCGATCCGCAGCCCTGGCATGACCTGCGCAAATGGGTGAAGTATCTGCTCTATCAGCAGCAGGCCCTGGCAGATCAGCATATCCACACACCGTACCACGATGCGGACCTGGCACGCCTGGGCAAGACCCTGGGCAAACTGCATGACCTGCACATGCTGCGCGAACATGTGCTGGCGCACAGCCACGCCATCGAGAAACAGAAGGACCTGGTCCATACCCTGGACGCCATCCACGGACGGGAAAAGCGCCTGCTGAAAAAATGCCAAAGCGACAGCCAGCGCCTGTTCCAGACGCCCACCAAAAAATGGATCGCCAAGGTCGTCGCCAGTTAACCGCTCGCGGGAATTTTTACCTCTTTGCCCACGCCCATTTGCTACAATCACCAATGACGTGCCCAAGGACGACCTCGACCCTGGCACCCGCTCGGGGACTACCCCATGCAGGAGCTTCTCATGGCATGGGTATTGGTTATACTCGCCGGCATACTCGAATCCGGATGGGCACTGGGGCTGAAAGCAAGCCACGGCTTCACCCGCCCACTTCCTTCCCTGTTAACTATCATCGGCATGACCGCCAGCTTCTGGCTATTGGCCAAAGCCATGCAGACCCTGCCTGTGGGCACCACCTACGCGGTGTGGACCGGCATGGGCACCATCGGCACTGTGCTGCTGGGGATTCTACTGTTCCAGGATGCCGTCAACGCCCCTCGCCTGCTGTGCCTGGGCCTGATTCTGGCCGGCATTATCGGGCTGAAAGTTTTCAGTCCCTAGCCCCAGAGCACAAGGGGCGTGTCCCGGTTACCGGTTCCCTGTAACATGGCGGCCATGCCCCTCCCGCTGATACAGGTTTTCCATGCTCAATAATGACGTTCTGCGCCGCGCTCGCTATATCTTCGATTTCGACGATAACCGCATGATTGGCGTGTTCGCCGAAGCCGGCGAAACCGTGACCCGGGAACAGATCAGCGACTGGCTGAAAAAAGATGACGATCCGGCCTTCCAGAAGTGCAACGATCGCACCCTGGCGATTTTCCTCAATGGCCTGATCAATGCCCTGCGCGGCAAAAAGCCGGGCCCGCAACCGGAGCCCGAGTCCCGCCTGACCAACAACATGATTTTCATGAAGCTGAAAATCGCGCTGAACCTGCAGGCCGAGGATGTGCTGGCCGTGCTGGAGCTGGCCAACTTCCGCATGAGCAAACACGAACTGAGCGCCTTCTTCCGCAAGCCCGGCCACAAGCATTACCGGGAATGCAAAGACCAGATCCTGCGCAATTTCCTGGCAGGCCTGCAGGTACAGTTTCGCGACGGCGAATAAACCCTTACCTGAGAGGTAATGGTATTACCCCGCCATAACGGGTTTCATGGCAATAATACCGGAGACATGCCATGAAACCCGACCTGCCTCAAACCCTTTTCCTGCTGAACAGCACCGTCCTGTTCACCCATCAGATCGATGCCGCCTACTGGCACGAGTGGAATCTCTTCCATTTACCCGGTGGCAATCAGCTCAACCTGATATTGAACCTGCCCATCATCGCCCTGGTATTACTGGCCTTCCTGCAAGTCGCCACCCAAAGCCCGCATCAACGACGCTGCCACCAATTCCTGGCTGGCCTGGGGCTACTAACGGTGGCGATTCACAGCGGCTTTTTTCTGGCCGGGCATACGGAGTTTCTGCAGCCCATGTCGTTGCTACTACTAGCCGCAACGTTGATTCTGTCTATCGCACAACTGAAAGCACTGCCACTTGCAGGTCAGAATCAGCAAACGCAGAATCAGTAATCCTGACAGTATATTGAGAAAAGCATGGACGTTATTGCCGGCCTGATCGAGCTGAAACCGAACAGCGACGAAGAGGTAAAAGACTGGACAGTCTTTATCGAAGCCCATCGCGAACAGGCACTGGAAAGCCTTCGCGCCGAAGGCGTCAGTATAGAGTCCTGGTTCTCACTGACACTGGCCGGCAAGGACTATCTGCTTTGCTATATGCGGGCAGATTCCATCGAAAAATCGCAACAAGTCATGGAAGATTCCGATAACCCGGTAGACGCACGGCACCGCCAGTTCAAAGAAAATGCCTGGGTGCGGGGAAGCCATGTAAAGACCAAGCTTCTTGTAGACCTTACCGTCTGAGGAACCTCTAAAAAACGTCTTTTCTACTGTGGGAAGCGATGCAAGCATCGCTTCCCACATAAAGCAGGCTGTGCCCTCGATCATGCGGTTTTATGTTTTCGCTATTAACTATTCACTGTTAACTATTAACTGCCTTTAACCGCTCTCACCCCACTCAAGGTCTTGAAGCATAATTCCTTGGCGGTTTCCCAGAATTCCTGCATGTAAGGCGTGTGATCGTCCTCCGCCCGCACGGCCGCATAAAGCGTTCGCCACACGCCTTTTTCTCCCAGCCGCACGGTTTTCAGCAGATCGTGCTCGGTGTATTCGGTGAGTGCCCAGTTCGGTAGCGCCGCCACGCCCCGGCCGGCTGCCACCAGTTGCGCGGTCATGGGGGTCAGTTCGGCAGTGCGGATGGCAGCGGGTTCCGCGTTGGCCGGGTTGAGAAAGGCGGTGAACACATCCAGCCGTTCCCGTTCCACCGGGTAGGTAATCAGGGTCTGGTCGGCAATGTCTTCCGGTTCAATCCACTTGCTTGCCGCCAGGGGCGACTGCCGTGATACCGCCAGCACCAGTTCATAGCGAAACAGGGGCAGGTATTTCACCGCTTCGTTGTCCACCGGGTCAGAGGTGATCACCATGTCCAGATCACCACGCACCAGCGCCGGTAAGGGCGCAAAACTGAACGCCGCAGATAGATCCATCTCCACCTCCGGCCAGTGTTCGCGGAACGCATCCAGGGCCGGCATCAGCCACTGGAAGCAGGAGTGGCATTCGATGGCGATATGCAGGCGCCCGGTCTGCCCGGCGGCAAGCCGCTTCACTTCCCGCTCGGTCTGCTGTACCCGCGGCAACACCTCCCGCGCCAGAGTCAGCACCCGCAATCCGGCGGTGGTGAAACGCACCGGTCGGGTACGGCGCACCAACAGTTCCACCCCCAGGCGCCCCTCCAGATCCTTGAGCTGGTGAGACAGGGCAGACTGCGTCACGTGCAGTCGCTCCGCCGCTTCCATCAACGAGCCCGCCTCTTCAATGGCCAACAGGGTGGTCAGATGCCGGACCTCCAACATGAGAAAACCTCATATATAAAATTAGTTATTTGATTTTGCCTCAAGTTGCATCGCGCACACAATAGCCCCATCGATATCTGCCGCAGGCCCATTTCGGTGTCTCCGCGCGCAGACCTGTTGCGTACAAGCAAACCAAGGATTTCATCATGACCACCCTGCACAACCTGGGATTTCCCCGTATCGGCGCCCGCCGGGAACTGAAACAGGCACAGGAAGCCTACTGGGCCGGCGATCTGCAACAGACCGAACTGGAACACGTGGGCAAGAGTCTGCGTGAGCGACACTGGGCGCTGCAGGCCGATGCCGGCCTGGATCTGGTGCCGGTGGGCGATTTCGCCTGGTACGACCAGATTCTGGAATTTTCCTGCCTGCTGGGCGTGGTGCCAAACCGCTTCCAGCAAGACAACGACCAACCGGTAAGCCTGGACACCCTGTTCCGCATGGCCCGTGGCCGGGCCCCCAGCGGCACGCCGGCAGCGGCCTGTGAAATGACCAAGTGGTTTGATACCAACTACCACTACATTGTGCCGGAACTGGCGGCGGATCAGACCTTCCGCATTGCCCGGGAAAGCCTGTTCGAGCAGGTGGAAGACGCCAAAGCCCAGGGCCACGCCCCGAAGCCGGTGATCCCCGGCCCACTCACCTATCTGTACCTGAGCAAGGGCGACAGCTTTGACGGCGCCGACGACAGCAGCAAGCTGGCCCTGCTGGACAACCTGATTCCCGTGTACCGCCAGATCCTTCAGCGCTTCGCGGATCAAGGCGTGGAATGGGTGCAGATCGATGAACCGATCCTGGTACTGGACCTGCCCGATAGCTGGCAGCGCAGCTACCTGCGCGTGTACGACCAGCTCGCCGCTGCCTGCACCTGCAAGCTGCTGCTGGCCACCTACTTCGGTGGCCTGGAAAACAATCTCTTCACCGCTCTGGAACTGCCCGTGGATGGCCTGCATCTGGACCGGGTGCGCGGCAACGATGATCTCGGTCAGGTAGTGCCACGGCTCGGCGACAAGGTGCTGTCGCTGGGCTACATCAATGGTCGCAATATCTGGCGCACCGATCTGGATGCAGCCCTGGATGCGCTGATTTCCCTGCGCAACGAACTGGGTGATCGCCTGTGGCTGGCGCCCTCTTGTTCCCTGCTGCATAGCCCGGTGGATCTGGACCAGGAAGACAAGCTGGATAGCGAATTGAAAAGCTGGCTGAGCTTCGCCAAACAAAAGCTGCAGGAGCTCGCGCTACTGGGCGGCGCCCTGGACGGCGACAGCAGCGTCAATGCGGGCCTACAGGCCCAAGGCGACGCCCTGCAGGCCAGAGCGCTGTCCAATCGTATCCATAACCCGGTGGTGGGCAAGCGGCTGGCTGACGCCGGTCAGGTATCCCGCGACCGTCACAGCCCTTTTGCCGAGCGCATTGCCAAACAGCAACAGGCGCTGCAACTGCCCGCCTTCCCCACCACCACCATCGGCTCTTTCCCACAGACCCGGGAAATCCGTGCGGCCCGCCGCGACTGGAAAACCGGCCGCCTGGACGACGCCAACTACACCCAGCAGATGAAGCAGGAAATCGCTCGCTGCATCCGCTATCAGGAAGAGGTGGAACTGGATGTGCTGGTGCACGGCGAAGCCGAGCGCAATGACATGGTGGAGTATTTCGGTGAACTGCTGGACGGCTTTGTCTTTACCCGCTTCGGCTGGGTGCAAAGCTATGGCTCGCGCTGTGTAAAACCGCCGATCATCTTCGGTGACGTACAGCGCCCCGCGGCCATGACTGTGGAGTGGGCGAGGTACGCCCAGTCACTCACCGACAAACCGGTCAAAGGTATGCTCACCGGCCCGGTGACCATCCTGCAGTGGTCCTTCGTACGCGATGATCAACCCCGTGCCGACACCTGCCGCCAGATCGCCCTGGCCCTGCGCGATGAGGTACAGGACCTGGAAGCCGCCGGCATCAGGGTAATCCAGATCGACGAACCCGCCCTGCGCGAAGGCCTGCCGCTGCGCCAGGCCGATTGGGGCCAGTACCTGGACTGGGCGGTGGACTGCTTCCGCCTGGCCACCGTCGGCGTGGCCGACGATACCCAGATCCACACCCATATGTGCTACTCGGAGTTCAACGACATCATCGAGGCCATCGCCGCCCTGGATGCAGACGTGATCACCATCGAAACGTCCCGCTCCAACATGGAACTGCTGGATGCCTTCCGGGATTTCCAGTACCCCAACGACATTGGCCCGGGCGTGTACGACATCCACTCCCCCAATGAACCGGACGTGGACTGGATGGTGAAACTGATGGAAAAAGCCGCCGAGCGACTGCCCAGGGAACGGCTGTGGGTCAACCCGGACTGCGGCCTGAAAACCCGCAAATGGGAAGAAACCCGCGGCGCCCTGGCCAACATGGTGGATGCGGCCAAGCAGTTGCGCGAAGCGGTTTAAACGCCCCGCAGGAGCGTCGCCCGCGGCGCGATAACCCAAAATCTTAAAAGACGGATTTACCACAGAGGGCGCAGAGATCACTGAGGAAAGATATTTTTCTCTGTGTACTCTGTGCCCTCTGTGGTGAAAAGGCTTTTGACCCTGGTTTGGGTTATCGCGCCGCGAGCGACGCTCCTACGGAAAGGCAGGGCATGATC
>NZ_JBNPEC010000109.1:0-12894 GCF_051117345.1 Alcanivorax sp. | reverse complement strand
GAACGGTTGAACACCAAATTGCGCTAAGTAGTTGGTGGGGACGCGGTGAAGGGCACCTGAACATAGGAAAAGAATCAGTCGTCATCGCAAAAGCGGCAGAAAACTGAATCGGAACAGCTATCATCGTCAGGTTATGTTCCGTAACATGGCTGTGTCTCTGCTGGAGCACGAAGTGATCAAGACCACTCTGCCGAAAGCTAAAGAGCTGCGTCGTGTGGCTGAGCCGCTGATCACTCTTGCGAAGGAAGACTCGGTAGCGAACCGTCGTCTGGCTTTCGACCGTACCCGCTCCAAGGAAGTGGTCGGCAAGCTGTTCAATGACCTGGGTCCGCGTTACCAGAGCCGTCCTGGTGGTTACATCCGTATCCTCAAGATGGGTTTCCGTGCCGGTGACAATGCACCGATGGCCTATGTTGAGCTGGTTGATCGCCCCGAGCTGGCGGACGCTGGCGAAGAGTAAGCGTTCAAGCTTCAAAAAAGCCGGGCATATTGCCCGGTTTTTTTATGTCTGTCGTAAGCCGGCGGACTTGTACTATGCTGTCTGTAGAGGCCGAACAAACCTCAGGGGCAGGGCATATGGCAATCAACGGCTTTCATGCACACGTCTATTTCGATGAATCCACGTTTTCCCAGGCGGCTGCGCTGTGCCAGGCCGCCCACCAGCATTTCGATATTCCCATGGGGCACATGCATCGCAAGCCGGTGGGCCCGCACCCGTGCTGGAGCTGCCAGCTGTCCATTCCGCGTCGCCTGGCGGGCGATGTGATCCCCTGGTTGATGGCCAGCCGTAACGGGCTGACCGTTTTTGTGCATGGGCTTAGCGGTGATGATCTCCGCGATCACACCGAGCTGGTTATGTGGTTGGGTGAAAGCTTGCCGCTGGATCTAAGCATCTTTCAGTTTTCCGCCTGATTGCCTGGACTAACCCGCCAACTAACCCTGCGCCACTTTGTGTCCCCGATACATCAAGCCCTTGCGCTGGCGTTGCACTGAGCGTGTCTCATCTTTTGTGTTCCCCGTGTTTCGGGCTTCTACCGGTTGTCCTCGATAGAGGCGAACTGTGCCGCTACTGGACGGAGCCAATGGCGGGTCTTCGCCTTCCAGCTCCAGCAGTGCCAGACGAATCTCTCCGTAAAGTCGTTGCATGCCCTGGGAGCGAGTCAGACCGGCGTAATGGGCCAGTTTCTGGCGCAGTGCCGGATCGGTTAGTGACAGGCTGGCGTCGAATTCAGCCCGAATCAACCGACGGCACTGATTAACCAGGTTGACGATGTTGTACTGCATCAACCAGCGGTGATCGGTGGTGGCGTCCATTGCATGTACTCCTCTGAATGGTTGCCGAAAGAAGCTGACGAGTACTGAAGTCAGGACTTCAGGTTGAATAGAACAAAGCAGAAAGTGTGCCAGCGCGATGGCCGGGTTTGTCGGTGCGGCCGCCCCATTCCGGAACGGGGCGGTACTGTTGTGGTGCGAGTGCGCTAAGGTTGTGCGTGGCGGTTGGCGCGCAGGGCTTTCTGACAGTTGGCGTAAAAAGTGGTGGTGGCCGGCCAGTCGGAAAAGACGCCGATAACGCCCACGTCCCTCGCCAGCACATCCAGCAGGGTGAAGGTGTCGCCGTCATTGTTAATGGCAGGTTGAACGCTCTGGTAGTACCAGCCACCACCCTTGGTCAGCGGGCCGGAACGCTCCAAGGACCAGGCAATGATGTCCAGGCCAGCATTGCGGGCGCCCTCGGCGTAGACGCTGGGGACAATGCGATTGTGCTGATCGGTGGTCACCAGCATCCACAGGGGCGGGGCGATGATGTTCACGCCGTAACCTGCGAGAGTTTCCATGTCGGGCTGCCAGGTACCTGGATTTTGCGGATCCAGCCCTTGTGCATCACGGCCATCCAGATACACGGCCTGCTTGCCGTAGCGGGGGTGGTGGCCGATCCAGTAGCGCACGTCTTCCAGGCTGAAAGATTGCGGATACACATTCTGCGGCGACACACCGGCCTGCCGATACTCCTCAATCAATTGCCGGGCATAGTCCTGCTGACTGTAATTACCTTCATAGGGCATCGGAACCTGAGGCGCTTTCAGCTCCGGGGTCATTTTTACCCCCAGTTCCTGAAACAGGGTGATGCTCTCGCGATGACTGAGCAAGGTGCCATTCTGGCTGTAGAGGTCGGTGCGCCAGCCCGCAGTGCCCTGCAAATATTCTTCCACGGTGGTGGCGCGGGGATTGGCGCCGTCCATCTTGCCCTTGAGCGTCTTGAACTCGGCCAGGGTGATGTCGCTGGTACAGCAACGGGCGCTGGCCGGGTTGCTGCCATCAAAGGGGGAAAAGGGCTCGCTGCACTGGCTGGCCAGCTCGGTGTCGAGAATGTTGGTGGTAGTGTGCAGGTCGCACTGGGAATGGCGACAGACCAACTCGCGATCCTCGGTAAAAGCCACGTCGCATTCCACAATGCCGGCGCCCATACGGGCGGCAGCCCGGTAGGATTCTTCGGTATGCTCGGGGAATTGTAGCGGGGCGCCACGGTGGCCAATGGAGAAGTCACTGGCTTGCTGCGGCCGTCGTTGGCTGGTGCATTCCTGCAGGGCCTGCCTGAGCGGCCCCTCGTCCATGTCTGCTACCAGATAATAGGGGCGCGGCCCAAGCTCCACGCTATTTTGCGACCCGTGGCCGGCACAGGCGGCAGCCGCCGTGCCGATAGCCAAGGTGGCGATAAATGCCTTAAATGCCCAGATCCTTTTCATGATCAACCTCCAGTGAATACGCCGAGGTTGAGTATCGTCATGGCAGATGACGTGAAGGTTGGCGAGTGGCTTCCGCATTGTGACAGCGCTCCAAAATGTGGGCTGGTTCCTGTTTGGAGAGCGTGGGCGTTGATTTTATTTGTTGTGCTCTATTTTGGATTCATAGACTTGCAGATAGTAATCGCGAGCAGTGGCTCTTAGTTGGCTGATGTGCCCATTGCTCAGTGCTCGTCCACTCCAAAGCACCTTGCCGTCCTCTTTCCGAATTATCACCATGTCACTGAGGGCTTGTCCAAAAGTCACCGGCGGGCCTACGCCGCCCATAACAGAGCCCAATAATGAGGTAAAGGCGACTTTCGAGTGAATGGCGCCTCCTGTGTGGTGCCAGCCAGTGATCCGTGTCACCAAAAAGCAGCAAGTGCTTTCTGGTGCGGCATCAAGCAGCGCTGAAGGAATCTCAATCGGACCGTCTAGCGCAGGATTGACCAGTTTAGGGTTACCATGCGGATCAATGTCATTGAGTATGGCCTCCACCGTTGGAGAGTCTGCCCAGATAGATTTTTCGAACTGGAGAAGCAGCGCCTTGTCGACCAAGTCCGTTTTGATCGCAATATTGGTGAGTTGGTAAGAACCAGACATAGTGTCGAGTTGTTCAATCAGGGTGCCTTGGCCATCATCCTCAATATAGAGCTCGCGGGTTGTCTCGTTGTTGAGGCTCTTTTCCTCAAGGTCGATGCTTGGCGGCATAACGGCCAACGAATCAAACTGCCAAAAATCTTTTTGCGGAATAGTCTTCGAAGGGAAGGTCTCCAGGCAGTGGGATGGCGAGCATGAGGTGATACTGGGGACCCGCCCGACACTCTGACAGCCCTGCAAGGCGGTTAATAACAGAAAGCACCAGGGTAGGTAGTGACGAAAGCTGTTCATTTCTATTGGGTCTCCAGCATGTTTTTCAGGAAGCGTCCGGTGTGGCTGCCTTTCACCTTGGCCACCTCCTCCGGTGTGCCTTCAGCGATGATCTCACCGCCACCATCGCCGCCCTCGGGGCCCAGATCCACGATCCAGTCGGCGGTCTTGATCACGTCCAAGTTGTGTTCGATTACCACCACGGAGTTGCCATGATCGGCCAGCCGGTTGAGAACGTCCAGCAGCAGCTGGATATCGTGGAAATGTAAGCCGGTGGTGGGTTCGTCGAGGATGTAGAGGGTGTTGCCGGTATCGCGGCGGGACAGCTCCTTGGCCAGTTTTACCCGCTGGGCTTCGCCGCCGGACAGGGTGGTGGCGGCCTGGCCCAGTTTTACGTAACTCAGGCCAACATCCATCAGGGTCTGCAGTTTACGAGCCAGGGAAGGCACCGCATCGAAGAATTCCCGGGCATCTTCGATGGTCAGATCCAGTACCTCGAAGATGTTCTTGCCCTTATAGGTGATCTCCAGGGTTTCCCGGTTATAGCGTTTGCCTTCGCACACTTCGCAGGGCACATAGATGTCCGGCAGGAAGTGCATCTCCACCTTGATCACGCCGTCACCCTGACAGGCTTCACAGCGACCGCCTTTCACGTTGAAGCTGAAACGGCCGGGTTTGTAGCCGCGGGCGCGTGCTTCCTGGGTGCCGGCGAAGAGTTCGCGCACCGGCGTGAAGATGCCGGTGTAGGTGGCCGGGTTCGAGCGCGGGGTACGGCCGATGGGGCTCTGGTCGATATCCACCACCTTGTCGAAGTGCTCCAGCCCGTCGATGGACTCGTGGACTCCCGGGGTGAGGGTGGTGGCCTTGTTCAGTTTGGTGGCCGCCAGCGGGTACAAGGTGCTGTTAATCAGGGTGGACTTGCCGGAACCGGAGACGCCGGTGATGCAGGTGAACATCCCTACCGGGATATTCAACGGGTGGCCTTTGAGGTTGTTGCCGGTGGCGCCGTGCAGGGTCAGCCACTTGTCGTCCTGATTCCGCCGCCGTTGCTCGGGGATGGCGATCTGTTTGCGACCGGACAGGTAGTCGCCGGTGAGCGAGTCCGGGTTGTCGGCCACGTCCTGGGCACTGCCCTGGGCGACCACCCTGCCACCATGGACGCCGGCACCGGGGCCGATATCAATCACGTGGTCGGCCAGGCGGATGGCTTCCTCGTCGTGCTCCACCACCAGCACGGTATTGCCCAGATCACGCAGGCGGGTGAGGGTGCTGAGCAGGCGTTCATTGTCGCGTTGGTGCAGGCCGATGGAGGGCTCGTCGAGTACGTACATGACGCCCACCAGGCCGGCACCGATCTGGCTGGCCAGACGAATACGTTGCGCTTCGCCGCCAGACAGGGTTTCCGCGCTGCGCTCCAGGGTCAGGTATTCCAGCCCCACGTTGACCAGAAACTGCAGGCGGTCGCGGATTTCCTTGAGAATCTTGTCGGCGATTTCGCCCTTGCTGCCGGGCAGGTTCAGGTCGCTGAAATAGCCGTGGGCCTTGCCCACCGCCAGCCGTACCACTTCCGGCAGGGTAGTCTCTTCGATGAACACATGACGGGCCGCCTCGCGTAGTCGCGAGCCATTACAGCTGGGGCAACTGGAGGTGGACATGTAGCCGAGCAGGTCTTCGCGCACCGCATCGGATTCGGTTTCCCGGTAGCGCCGCTCCATATTGGGAATGATGCCCTCGAACGGATGGTTTCGCTTGATGATATCGCCGCGATCGTTGAGGTAACGGAATTCGATGCTTTCCTTGCCGGTGCCGTGGAGGACTTTCTTGCGGATATCCTTGGGCAGTTCCTGAAATGCCACGTCCATGTCGAAACCCAGGCTCTGGGACAGGGAGTTGAGCATCTGGAAATAGTAGACGTTGCGGCGGTCCCAGCCGCGGATGGCGCCTTCCGACAGGGACAGCTCGTCGGAATTGATCACCTTGTCCTCGTCGAAGAACTGCTTCATGCCCAAACCATCACAGCTGGGGCAGGCGCCGGCCGGATTGTTGAAGGAGAACAGCCGCGGTTCCAGTTCGGGGATGGAGTAACCGCAGTGTGGGCAGGCAAATTTGGCGGAGAAGGTCACTTCCTCGCCGTCGCCGTCCATGGGCGCAATGATGGCGATATCGTCGGCCAGGTTAAGGGCAGTTTCGAAGGATTCCGCCAGCCGGTTCTGCAGGTCGTCACGGACCTTGAAGCGGTCCACCACGACTTCAATGGTGTGCTTCTTGTTCTTGTCCAGGTCCGGGGTGTCATCCATGTCATAGATGCGCCCGTCGATGCGTGCCCGGATAAAGCCCTGGGCGCGCAGTTCCTCGAACAGGTGCAGATGCTCGCCTTTCTTTTCGCGGATCACTGGCGCCAGCAGCATCAGCTTGCTGCCGTCTTCCATGGCCAGCACCTGATCCACCATCTGGCTGATGGTCTGGGCGGCCAGCGGGGCTTCATGCTCCGGGCAGCGAGGCTCGCCCACCCGGGCAAACAGCAGGCGCAGATAATCGTAGATTTCGGTGATGGTGCCGACGGTGGATCGCGGGTTATGGCTGGTGGATTTCTGCTCGATGGAGATCGCCGGGCTGAGCCCCTCGATGTGGTCCACATCGGGCTTTTCCATCATCGACAGGAACTGGCGGGCATAGGTGGAGAGAGACTCCACATAGCGGCGCTGGCCTTCTGCGTAGAGTGTGTCAAAGGCCAGTGAGGATTTCCCTGAACCGGACAGACCGGTGATCACCACCAGCTTGTCCCGGGGAATATCCAGGTCCACGTTCTTCAGGTTATGAGTCCGTGCACCGCGAACCAGTATGGTATCCATCAACTACCCCTGACTACTGTCAAAATGAACAGGGCAGTATAGGCGAATTCGTGTGAAGGGCAAAAGAATGTGGTCGCTGCACGCAACATGCCTCAGGCGAGCATGGCGTGCAGCACGGTGCGCGTTGTATGGCGCGTGGCTACAGGTTTTCCTGTGCCCAGTTCACCGCCTGCAGGCGGTTGGACGCATTGATCTTCTTGAAGATGTTGTAGATATGCGTCTTGATGGTGTGCGGGCTCAGATTCAGGCTGGTGGCGATTTCCGAGTTCTTGGCGCCGGTGGCCATCACTTTCAGCACTTCCACTTCCCGGTCGGTGAGGTTCACCTCGCTGCGGGAGAAGGTCTTGTTGAAGGTGCGGCTTTTCATCAGATAGGCCTGCAGCACGGCGCGTGGGAACCACAACTCGCCGTCGAAAATGGCCTTGATGCCTTTGCTCAGCAGTGCCTGGGGGCAGTCATGCTGGAAGCCGCCGTTGACCATGGGCAGGCCAGCCAGTCGGGACAGCGAATCGTCGCTATCTACATTAAACAGGGCGATCAGAACGTCGTTTTCCACTTCCTGATCTGCTTCCAGGAGATGGGCGATTACCTCGTTCACATCCACACTGTGGTAATCCACCAGAAACAGGTTCTGGCCAAATTCCCGCAGTGTCTCTACGGAGATCGTCTCCACCGAGGGAATGCTCTTGGTAGCCACTTCTTCCTTGACGAGAAATTCGGTGAGCAGGGCGTTTTGCAGTTGCTGGCTGCCTACTACGTAAACTTGCTGAGTTTGTTGTGGGCTGTTCATCGATGCCGTCCATGATGTCTCAGGCGGAGCCTAAGAAAAAAAACTGATCAGCATGTGAATTTATCACCGCTTTGACCGGGGTTCAATTTACCATTGCCCGGTTTTACTGATTTCACGATTCCCGGGCCTCAAAGTGGGGCACTGTGTCCTGGTCCGGCCCCGTGGGGAATCTGATACACTGCCCGCCTTTTTGTAGCGGCCGTGACTTGCGGCCACCCGTTTTGGAGCAACAAGCGTTCATGTCGGCATCTTCCTCCCGTGTCCTGCAGCGGACAGAGCTGAAAACCACCGGCTATCTGGCGACCATCTTTGCGCTGCGGATGTTCGGCCTGTTCATGATTCTGCCAATTTTCGCGGTCTACGGGCAATCCCTGGAAGGCGCGACACCGCTGCTGATCGGTACCGCTATCGGTGCCTACGGGCTGATGCAGGCCCTGCTGCAGATTCCGTTTGGCATGCTTTCCGATCGCTTCGGGCGGCGACCGTTGTTGCTGATCGGCCTGCTGCTGTTTGTGGCGGGGGGCGTAGTGGCGGCCATGAGCGACCATATCCATGGTGTCATTGCCGGGCGTGCCCTGCAGGGCTCCGGCGCCATCGCCAGTGTGATCATGGCGTTGATCGGTGATGTGGTCAGTGAAAAGCATCGCACCCGGGCCATGGCGCTGATCGGCATGTCCGTGGGTGGTTCCTTTGTGCTGGCCCTGATCCTCGGCCCGTTACTGGCTAGCTGGCTGGGCCTGTCCGGCCTGTTCTGGATGACCTCGGTGATGGGCGTCTTTGCCCTGCTGGTGGCCCTGGTGGTGCCGGCACCACGGGCCTTACAAGGGGAGGCCTTGCCGGTGGGCGTGCGCTTCCGTCGCGTCCTTGCCAGTAAGACATTGCTGCGATTTGATGTGGGCATTTTTACCTTGCACCTGATCATGACCGCCTCTTTCGTGGTGGTGCCGGCCCTGCTCAGTGAACGCCTCGGGCTGGGGCTACGCAGCCACAGCCTGATTTACCTGGGTGTGCTGGTGGCCGGGTTCGTGGCCATGGTGCCGCTGATTATTCGCGCCGAACGGCGTGGCGCGGTGCCGGTGAAACGACTGGCGGTAGTGTTGCTGGCGGTGTCACAGATCCTGTTAGCCCTGGCCGGTGCCGAGCTGTGGCACTTTGTGCTGGCGCTACTGGTGTTTTTTGCTGCGTTTAACCTGCTCGAAGCCCTGCTGCCTTCGCTGGTGGGCCGGGCTGCGCCGGCGGGCACCCGGGGCACGGCCATGGGGGTATACTCCACCAGCCAGTTCCTGGGCGTCTTTGTCGGTGGGCAGCTGGGCGGGGCGTTGTACCAGTGGGTGGGTGCCGAGGCGGTGTTCTACGGTTGTGCGCTGCTGGCGGCGGTCTGGCTGGTGGTGCTGACCGGGCTGCGGGAACTGCCGAAACTGGATAACCGGGTGCTGATGCTGGCCCCGGGCCAGGACTGGCAGAAACTGGCCCGTGAGCTGCAGACGGTACCCGGTGTGGTGGAAACCGTCATTGTCGAGGAGCAGGCCTTGGCCCTGCTCAAGGTCGATGCCGGGGAACTGGATGAGGCCCGGCTTGCGGGGCTCGCCGGAGCCGGGCAAAGCTGACACAATGTTTGGCTTGATCTGACATGCATTTGAGAAACCGGTGATTTACCTGACAGGGGATCACCGGCTACAACAGTACTGACCTAGAGAGTCACGGAGAGAAACATGGCGCGCGGCGTTAACAAGGTAATTCTGATTGGTAACCTGGGGGCAGACCCGGAAACTCGTTTCATGCCCAGCGGTGGCGCGGTCACCAATGTTCGTCTGGCTACCAGTGAAACCTGGAAGGACAAGCAGAGCGGGCAGATGCAGGAACGCACTGAATGGCACCGGGTGGTATTTTTCAACAAGCTGGGCGAGATCGCCGGTGAGTACCTGAAGAAGGGCTCCAAGGTCTATATCGAAGGCTCCATTCGTACCCGCAAGTGGCAGGGGCAGGATGGCCAGGATCGCTACACCACCGAAATCGTGGCCAACGAAATGCAGATGCTGGATGGCCGTGGCGACGGCGGTGGTGGCCAGGGTGGTGGCTATGCGTCCCAGGGCAACCAGGGTGGCTACCAGAACCAGAATGACAATTACGGCGGCGGCAGTGCCGCGCCACAGCAGAATCAGAACCCCGGTCAGAGTCAAAATCAGGGCGGCTTCAGCGGCCCGGCGGATGATTTCGACGACGATATCCCGTTCTGAGAACCGCTATGCCTCGTACCTTGACGCTGGCACTGGTCTTTGTTTCCAGTCTGCTGGTTTTTTTGATCGTCAGCATGCCCGCTGCCGTCGTGGTGGAGCGAATGCCCACTGTGCGGCTGGGCGGCGCTGCGCTGACTCTGTCCGAACCTCGTGGCCGTTGGTGGCAGGGGCAGGCTCGCTGGCGCTGGAAGCAACTGCAGGGCGCGCTGGACTGGACCCTGGATTGGCACGGCCTGGTGCCGGGCGCGCAACTTTCCCTGCGCAGTGATCAGGGGCAGCAGGCAAACTTGTCCGGCTGGGTCGGCGCAGATTGGGGCGACTGGCAGATAGAGCAGGCGCGACTGTCTCTGCCGGTGGAGTTGGTGGCGAAACATGTCCCCCAGGGCGGTGCCGACGGCCGAGTCGATGCGGTGCTGATGTCGCTGCTGATTGCCGATGATACTATCCAGCAACTCCAGGGTACCCTGGATTACAGTGGTGGCCGGGTGACCTGGGGCAACAATGGCTCTGCCACGGTGCCGGAATTACAGGGCCGCTTGAGCATGGAAGGCCCGGTGCCCACACTGCGGGTGGCGGATCCTGACGGTGAGCGCCTGCTACAGGCACGAATCAGTGACGGTCGTTTCCATCTGGAAGTCATGCGCGCCTGGCCCTTGTTACTGGGCGTCAGCCAGGGTGGCAGCCCGGATGATGTGGTATTCCAGATGTCGCAGCCCTTCTCGCTGAAGCGGGGGTAGCGGACAGTCGGTGCAGGTTTGCCCGGCTTGGCCGAGAACAGGAAATAACGGTTCCGGTAACACTATATTGCAATAATTTGCCGTAAAATCCGGTATCTTCAGTCCGGCAATAACGATAAAGGAAGAGCGGACAGTTATGTCGCAGTGGGCAGCGTGGGGTCATTATCAGCAGTGGGGCAAGCCGGTGCGCTGGTTGCTTGCCATTTTGCTGGTCATTGCATTGGCCTTTGTGCTGGCCCAGACCTTCTGGCTGTTGTGGTACGGACCCAACGAGCCGATCCCCTCCAACAGCAAGGCCCGTCTGCAGGTCGCTTCCTCCGGGCAGGCTGTGATCCTGAGCCAGTCCCAGGTGGACAGTTGGCAATTGTTCGGAAGCTTCGAGCAGGAAGCCGCCCCCCAGTCTGACAAACCCACTGACGCTCCGGAAACCCGGCTGCGTCTGGAGCTACTTGGCGTGTTCCAGACCGCTGATACCGAAAAGGCGTCTGCCATCATTGCCGAAAAGGGCAAGGAAGGTGAGTTGTACCGTATCGGCGACAGTATCCCCGGTAATGCCAGCCTGGAAGAGGTGTACCCGGACCGGGTGATCCTGCGCCGGGCCGGGCGCCTGGAAACCCTGCGCTGGTCGGACAGTTCCCTGGGTGGGGTCAGTCAGGTGTCTCGGCAGCCAGCGGTTGAACGTGAGCCCCAGCAATCGCAGATTGCGGAAGGCAGCGAGGAAGATATGCAGCGTCAACGCAAGGCCATTATTGGCCAGTTGGGGTTGCAGCCGGTGGCCCAGGGGGATAACCAGGGCTATCAGTTGGGCAAGCGGGCCCCCAAGCAGTTGATCAGTCAGGTCGGCTTGCAAAGCAGTGACGTTATCCTCTCGGTCAACGGCCATGCGCTGGGGACGGAGGAAGGTGATATGGCTGCGTTGCGTTCATTTCAGGAAACCCGGCAGGCCAGTATCGTGGTGCAGCGGGGTGATCAGCAATTTACCGTGAATTATCCGCCATAGTGAGTGGTTTTATGATGTCCTTTTTCAAAGCCTCGGCACGTCGAACACTGATTGTGGTGCTGTTGTCGGTAACGGCTTTTTCCGCCCATGCCCAGGTTGCGGCCAGTGAAGATGGCAAGAGCTGGACGGTGAATATCCGTAATGCGGATATCCAGGCGTTTATCAGCCAGATTGCCGACATGACCGGTAAGAACTTCGTGGTTGATCCTCGCGTTCGCGCCCGGGACGTTACCGTCGTGTCTACCAAGGCGCTGTCTGCCGCAGAGGTCTACGAGTTGTTTCTGTCTGTGTTGCAGGTGCATGGCTATGCGGCGGTGCCGTCTGGCGACATTATCAAGATCGTTCCCAATACCACCGCCAAGCAAAGCAACCTGCCGCTGGTGGGCAAGAATGAAGCCGGTGGTGAAGCGCTGGTGACCCGGGTGATTCCGGTGGAAAACTCACCGGTAGAAGAGCTGGTACCGGTACTGCGGCCGCTGGTGCCCCAGTACGGCCACCTGGCAGCCGTGGGCTCGGCCAATGCCCTGATCATCAGTGATCACATGGATAATATCCGCCGTATGGAGGCGATCATTGCCAGCCTGGACAATGCCGAGTCCGAAGATGTGCAGGTGATCAAGCTGGAGCATGCTTTCGCCGGCGACATGGTGAAAATGCTGGAAAGTCTGACGCCGCAAACCGGCGGCCGTCGCGGCAAGACCAAGGACGGTGGTGTGACGGTGGTAGCGGATGAGCGCACCAACCGCTTGATCATCAAGGGTGACCGGATTACCCGCCAGCGTATGGCGCAGATGATTCGCAATCTGGACACTCCTGCCAGTGCTACAGGCGGCGTGCAGGTGGTGCGCCTCAGCCACGGTGATGCGGAAGCGCTGGCCGAGTTGCTGAAGAATTTTGCCGAGGGGGCTTCTGCGGCAACCCCTGGCGCAGATGGCAAGACCTCTGCGGCATCCGTTACCGGTGACAAGGTGTCCATCCAGGCGGACAAATCCCTCAATGCCCTGGTGATCCGCGCAGAACCGGCGATGATGAAGGAAATCATGTCGGTGATCAGCCAGCTGGATGTGCGCCGTGCGCAGATTCTGATTGAAGCCGCCATTGTGGAAGTGTCCGGTGATACCGGCAAGGCACTGGGCTTTCAGTATGTGGGCGGCAGTGACGAAAGCGGCGTCGGCGCCATCAACTTCGGTAACGCGGGGCTTACCATTAACTCCATCGTTCAGGCTCTGGCAACGGATGACCCTTCAGGGCTGGCCCTGGGCGATGGCATTACCATGGGCTTCGGGGAGCAGGACTCCAACGGTGATTTGAAGTGGGGGGCGTTGATTCAGGCATTGTCCCAATCTACGGATGTGAATCTGCTCTCCACTCCCAGCATCCTTACCCTGGATAATCAGGAAGCCTCCATCGTGGTGGGGGAGAACGTGCCCTTTATCACCGGCACCAGCACCAGTACCGGTTCCGGTGTGTCCAACCCATTTCAGACCATCCAGCGCGAAGATGTGGGGCTAAGCTTGAAGGTGACTCCCAATGTGGCCGGGTTGTCCACCATCAGTCTGGAGCTTGACCAGGAAAACTCTACGGGGAAGGAACCCGTAGGGGAAGCCGCGGGCACCGTTACCACCAAC
>NZ_JBNPEC010000116.1:0-58645 GCF_051117345.1 Alcanivorax sp. | reverse complement strand
GTGGTCCAGGCTTCGGCGCCCACCAGCGACAGGGCCGGGTTGTTCTGCACCGCATCGAAAATGGCGGCGGCCACCTGGTCCGGGGAAAAGTTGCGACGCTTGTACAGGGCATCGGCTTTGGCGCGTTTTTCTGCTTGTTGCTCGTCGCTGAGGCCGGCGTAGACGGTGCTGTTGGCGATGCCGGTGGCAACAAAACCGGGGCAAATCGAGGTGACGCCGATATGGTGCTCGGCCAGCTCCGCACGTAGGCATTCGCTGAGCATATGCACGGCAGCCTTGCTGGTGGAGTAGGCGGCCAGCTTGCGGTTGGGGGCGAAGGCGGCGGCGGAGGCCACGTTAATGATGTGGCCCTTGCGGTGGCCGTCGATCATCTGCCGGGCAAACAATCGTGAGCCATGGATTACGCCCCACAGGTTGACCTTGAGAAGGCGATCCCAGTCTTTGCTGGATGTCTCCAGCACGCCGCCGGCCATGCCGATGCCGGCGTTATTGATAACGATATCCGCGCCACCCAGTTCTTTTTCCACCCAATTGGCCAGGCGCTGCATGGCCTGGGCCGACCCCACATCCACCTTGCGCGACCATGCGGTGGCGCCCAGCTGGCGGGTCTGTTCGGCGGTGGTTTCGGCGCTGTCCTCATTGATGTCCACGCACACCAGGTCGGCGCCTTCAGCGGCAAAACGCAGGGCGGTGGCCCGGCCAATGCCGGACCCCGCGCCGGTGATGACTGCGGTTTTGCCGTACAGCGGCAGGCCCTGTCTTTCCGGGCGAACGCGGGCAGGCAGCAGGGCGCCGGGCATCTTGCCGCTTTCCACGCCGGCCACGAAATCGCCAATCCAGGCGGCGATGGTGTCCGGGTGGCTCAGGGGGACCCAGTGGTTGGCATTGATATCCCGGCGGTACAGTTCGTCCACCCACTCGTGCAGATCTTCAAAAAGCTGGGTGCCCACATAGTTGTCACGGATGGGCACGATTAGCTGTACTGGACAGGCGGCGTGGCGAGCCTCCGGGTTGATCAGCTTGTTGCGGAAGTTGGCGCGGTACAGCTGCACGCCGTGCTTGCCGTCCTTGCTCTGGGTGGGGTTGGCTTCCGGCTCCTGCACATTCTCGCGGTGTTTCAGATAGCGGGGCCAGAGCTTGTCCAGGCCACCCTGCCAGGCACCGGGGGCCAGCACCGGCAAGTGAAAGAAACCGATGTACCAGGAGCTGAGTGCCTGCTTGAACACCTTGGTCTTGGCGGAAGGAGACAGGTTCAGGGTGCGCCGGCGCATCCAGTGGCCCATGTGATCCAGGCAAGGGCCGGATATGGTGGTGTAGGACTTGATGCGTGCCTTGAGCGGCCCCTCGGCGGTGACCGATTCCCAGCTCTGGATGGAGCCCCAGTCATGGCCAACCAGGTGAAAATCCCGCCCGGCGATGGTGGCGTCCACCACCGCGGCCAGATCCGCAGACAGCTGGCTCATACGGTAATCCGCCTGTTTGCGGGGGGCGTCGGAGGCACCGGCGCCGCGCACGTCGTAGCTGATCACGAAGTACTTCTTCGCCAACCGGTCGGCCACCGGCTGCCAGACGCTGTGGTTATCCGGGTAACCATGAACCAGCACCACCGGCACCTTGTTGCTGTCCCCAAAGGTGTAGACCTGCAGATTGACACCCTGACTGGTCACCGTGGTTGTGGTTGTCATAAGGCTCTCCTGGAAGGTGACGACGCGAAATCTAGACAACGTCAAGTTATTCGAATGTATCAGTGACCAATGTAACGGTCAACGAGCAGGATGTGACCATCGGGACCGCCTATTCGGCGCCAATGGTCAAGTGGAGGAGTGGGTGAGCAGGGAGAGGAAGAGGGGTTGAGGCTGGATCAGGCACCTTGGCCTTGCGTCAGTGGTGGCCACCAGTTCTGGATGGCACCGTCTTGCCACACCGCCAGATCGCCGAATTGCAGCAGCACGAATTCGCTTTGCGTGGGGCGCAGGAACAGTTGGTCGTCCACCTGCAAGGCGGTCTCCGGGCTGCCGTTGAACATCATCTGGTTGGTGCTGTGACCATAGACGCTGTTCTCGCTGATGCCCGCGGGGGACACCGGTGTGGCCTTCCAGTAACCGCCATAAATGAAATAGGTGTGGCGACGATTCGGGTCCCAGCGTTGCCACAGTTCCCCCAGCGGTATCGGCCCGGGCAGGTTCAGTCCGTCCCATTGCTTGAGCACCGGTGCGGCGATAAATACTGCCGGTTCGAAATCCGCCAGCAGAGGCAGGTCGAAGTCGCTGGCTTTCACCAGGCAGGAGCCGGCGGCCAGTTCGTTGACCACGGTGCTGTCGTCGTAGAGGCCGATGGTGGGGCTGCCGCCGCCGTTGAAACACAGGCTCTCATTCCGGTAAGCCGGGGCCAGTTGGTAAAGACGCTCGATGTAGCGCTGGTAGGTGGCTTCGGTTTCCCGGTGGCCTTCCTCGGCACTTTGAATAAACGCAGGCAGTTTGCCCACATGGGCGTCGTAGCCCATGAAACCGCTGAAACGCAGATGCGCCGAGTGGGTCTGAATCAGGGCAACCATTTCATCGAGTTGGCTCGGGTCGGTGAGGCCGCCCCGGTGCAGGCCCACGTCCAGTTCGATATTGATGTTCAGGCGCCGGTTCAGGGTTCGGGCCAGTTGCAGGTACTGCTCCAGCCGCTGGCGGGAGTCGATCAGCCACTGAAGTTGCCGGTCCGCATCGAAGTCGCCACTCAGCTCGTTGTAGAACTGTCGGGCGGCCCGTACCGGCATGGGTTTGCCCAGCAGCATGTCCACGCCGGGTTCTGCCTCGGCCAGCGCATTCATGAACGGCTGGTGGAATACCATCACCCGGTTGCTGCCGGTCTCGCGCATTACCGTCTGTATCATCGGTACGCTGGGCAGGGATTTGGCCACAATGCGCAGCGCGCAGCGTGACGGCAGCATGGCTTTGAGAGTGTGACAGTTGCGTACCAGGCGCTGCTGATCCACCAGCATCAGCGGCCGGCCGGAACCGGCGTTACGCAGGTAGTCGTTGATGGCCTGAAAGTAGTCGTCATGGGCCTGGCCCTGATTCTCAGGCCTCAACAGCCAGCCGCCTGCGGCAAGGGCCCCCAGCCCGATCAGAAATCCACGGCGTTTCATCCGGTTTCTCCAAACAGGGTTGTCAGGTGTTCATTGAGCATCCGCCCCTGCGGGTCCAGTTCCCGACGCACGGCCTGGAAACGGTCAAAGGCCGGGTAGAGGTCGCGCAGTTCCCGCTGGCCCAGGGTATGCAGCTTGCCCCAGTGGGGGCGGCCGCCATAGCGGCGCAGGATCGGCTCCACGGCGGAGAACAGGGGCTGATAGTCCTGTTCGAAATACTGGTGGATGGACAGGCTGGCGCCGGGGCGGTCGTGGTACATGGACAACAGGCTGTCGTCGGCGGCCACGTAGCGGAATTCGATGGGGAAGAACACATTGATGTCCTGCTTGCGAATGGTCTCGCAGACTTCCTGCAGGCAGGCGATGCCGTCTTCCGCCGGCACCGTGTATTCCATTTCGTTGAAACGGACCGTGCGGCGGTTGGCAAACACCTTGTGAGCCGGGCCGGTGTAGGTGCTGTCTTCCACGAACAGGGTGACCAGCTTCTGCAGGGTGGGTGTCAGCCAGCCGGCGCGCATGGCCACTTTGCAGACCAGTTCCAGCAGGTCGTTACTGTCTTCCCGTTCGCTGCTGTCCTCGGGATCGTCAGTGATTTCCATAGTCTTGACGATGGCCTGCTCGCCCAGCGGGAAGGCAAAGAATTCGATATGGCGGACGTTGTCCTTTTCCTGCTCCACGAAATCCATGGCTTCCTGCAGGGGCAGGGTCCAGGTGCGTTCCTTGAGTCGGTAGGCGGGCTCATGACGAAAGCCGATCTCGCTGACCACGCCCAGGGCACCGATGCTGCAGCAGGCGGCCAGAAAGTTATCGCCGTCGTCTCGGGTCAGATTCAGGGCCTCGCCGTCGGGCAGGATCAGGCGCAGGCGTTCCACCTGGCCGGACAGGCTCTGCAGACTGGTGCCGGTGCCGTGGGTGCTGGTGGCAATGGCGCCGGCCAGGGACTGCAGATTGATGTCTGGTTCGTTGCGGAAGCTGTAGCCCATGCCATTGGCCTGGGCACTGGCCATGGCCAGTCGGGTGCCGCCGCCATAGGTGAACACATTGCCGTCCTGGCCTCGCAGCCCGGCCAGGGCTTCCAGGGACACCAGGGTGTTATCGCTGGGCACCACGGCGCTGAACGAATGGCTGCCACCGAAGGGGCGGATGGTGCCGCTGCTGTCGCGCAGGAGCTGGCGTAGCTGTTCCTCGCTGGTGGCAAATATCAGATTGGCCGGGTTGGCGCTCTGGCTGCCGGACCAGTTCTGCCAGGCAGGCGCCTTCTCTGTCTCGGCCAGCAGGGCCTGGGGTGTCAATGCGCCCGTGGCCCCGGCACTGGCCAGGGCTTTCAGGAAACTGCGTCGATCAATGGAATCCAACAAGGCCATGGTGCGTCCTTTTGTTATTTGGCACCATCGTACAAGATAGGCAGTGAATAGTTAATAGTGAATAGTTAACAGTGGCGCGGGCGGCGTGAGAAGGCTCTGCCAGCTCCGCCGCCGCGCCCAGACTTTGAACGCGGCCTCGCAGGTAAAAAAACGCAACAAAATCTTGACGAAGTATGAGGGCCAGGCAGCCTTCACTGTTCACTGTTCACTGTTCACTGTTCACTGTTCACTGTTCACTGTTCACTGTTCACTGATTCCCAGGCTTTCCCACATCTCATCCACCCGTTGCTTCACCGCCGGGCTCATGCTGATGGCGCGGCCCCATTCGCGGTCGGTTTCGCCGGGCCATTTGCTGGTGGCGTCCATGCCCATCTTGGAGCCCAGGCCGGATACCGGGGAGGCGAAGTCCAGGTAATCGATGGGGGTGTTTTCAATCAGCAGGGTATCCCGGGCCGGGTCCATGCGGGTGGTCATGGCCCAGATCACGTCCTTCCAGTCGCGGGCATTCACATCGTCGTCGCAGACGATCACGAATTTGGTGTACATGAACTGGCGCAGGAAGGACCACACGCCCATCATTACCCGCTTGGCATGGCCCGGGTACTGCTTCTTCATGGTTACTACCGCCATGCGGTAGGAGCAGCCTTCCGGGGGCAGGTAGAAACCCTCGATCTCCGAGAACTGCTTTTTCAGGATCGGCACGAAGATTTCGTTCAGGGCCACGCCCAGCACCGCCGGCTCATCCGGCGGCCGGCCGGTGTAGGTGCTGTGGTCGATCGGATCGCGGCGGTGGGTGATGCGCTCCACGGTGAATACCGGGAAACGTTCCACCTCATTGTAATAGCCGGTGTGGTCGCCGAACGGACCTTCCTCTGCCAGCTCGTCCGGATAGATATGGCCTTCCAGTACGAACTCGGCGCTGGCCGGTACCTGCAGGTCATTGCCAATACACTCCACCAGCTCGGTCTTGGAACCGCGTAGCAGACCGGCAAAGGCATATTCGCTGAGCGTGTCGGGCACCGGGGTGACTGCGCCGAGAATGGTGGCCGGGTCGGCGCCCAGGGCCACCGCCACCGGGAAAGGCTCACCGGGGTGTTGCTGCTGCCATTCCTGGAAATCCAGGGCGCCACCGCGATGGCTGAGCCAGCGCATGATCAGTTTGTTGCGGCCGATCAGTTGTTGGCGATAGATGCCCAGATTCTGGCGTTCCTTGTTGGGACCGCGGGTGATTACCAGTGGCCAAGTCACCAGCGGGCCGGCATCGCCGGGCCAGCAAGTCTGGATCGGTAACTGGTACAGGTCGACGTCATCGCCTTCCAGTACCTTTTCCTGGCAGGGGCCGGACCCGCGCAGCTTGGGGCTCATGCTCAGCACCTTGCGGAACACCGGCAGTTTTTCCCAGGCGTCGCGCATGCCCTTGGGGGGCTCCGGCTCCTTCAGAAAGGCCAGCAATTCGCCCAGTTCACGCAGTTCTTCCACTGACTCGCGGCCCATGCCCAGCGCCACCCGTCGTTCGGTGCCGAACAGGTTGCCCAGCACCGGGGTGCCGAAGCCCACCGGGTTTTCGAACAGCAGGGCTGGGCCGCCGGCACGCAGGGTGCGGTCGCAGATTTCGGTCATTTCCAGATTCGGGTTCACCGGTGCGGTGATGCGCTTGAGCTCGCCGAGTTGCTCGAGCTGTTGCAGAAAGTCACGCAGGTCGCGGTATTTCATGGCGATCCTTTTGTCGAAAGTCAGAGGATGGCGACGTTGGTTTGGGGTGAGTATAGCAGGCTGACGTCAGGCCGCAGTGAGGGGCTATCGGATCAACGGAGTATGGTGGGGCGCATGAGCTTTCCATACTATGGGATCTTGCTTGCCAAAGATCGGGAGAAAACGCATGGATGTGTTGTGGTCGGGCAGAATCCTTGTCCTGTATGCCTTTGTTGTCTGTGGGCTGTATGTGCATTTTCGTGGCCAGGTACGGCATGGCATTGGCCGTCAATTGCTGGATCATTCCACCATTATGGGGCCCTATAACTGTTTTGTGTACGCCACCAGCAAAGTCAGGAATCTGCCGCTGTTGCAGCGGGAAGAGTTTCCGGACCTGGATCTGCTTCGCGATAACTGGCAGGTGTTCCGGGACGAGGCAAAGAACCTGTTTGACGAAGGCTACATTCGCCGTGCCGCCAGTGACAATGATCTGGCCTTTCACTCCTTCTTCAATACCGGCTGGAAGCGCTTCTATCTGAAGTGGTACGACGATGCGCAGCCGTCTGCACGGGCGCTATGCCCGCAATCCGTGGCGTTGGTCAATCGCGTGCCCAGCGTCAATGCCGCCATGTTTGCCTTGCTCCCCGCCGGGGCCAAGCTGGGTAAGCACCGGGACCCTTTTGCCGGCTCAGTGCGCTATCACCTTGGGCTGATCACCCCCAATGATGACCGCTGTGTTATTTATGTGGACGGGCAGAAACACTCCTGGCGTGACGGTGATGATGTGGTGTTCGATGAGACGTTCATTCACTGGGCGGAGAACTTTACCGATCAGGATCGCCTGATTCTGTTCTGCGATGTGGAGCGCCCGCTGCGTTACCGGTTTGCCACGGCCATCAATCGGGTGTTCAAGCGTGTGGTGGTACGCGCTACCGGCACCGAGAATGTGGCAGGTGACAAGGTAGGCGTGCTAAACCGACTCTTTGATGTGCTCTACAAAGGGCGGACAAAAGCCAAGCAACTCAAGAAGAAAAACAGACAGCTGTATTACGGACTCAAGTGGCTGCTGTTGGGAGGGGTGTTCTATATGGTCTTCTTAGGGTAACACATCGCTTGCCAGTGGGCGCCAGAGGATCCCTAGGCGTCCCATCGAATTACCGGCGCATGCCATCCACAGGAGTCTTTTCTCTCTCGCCTCAGTGATTCTCGCGTTCCTCACGGTGTCAGGTCGACAGTGTGTGAAAGTCGACAATGGGGTCAGTGATGAATCGGGTGTATCGATACGGGTTTTGTTTGCTGGGGTTGAGCTGGGCAGGCTCGGTGGCGGGTCATGAGCTGGCGCCAGTGGAGGTTAGTGGAGCAGCGGCTCCTCTTCCTGTGTCCGCCTCACAAGGGCATGTTACGGGTGAGGAATTGCAGGTCCGTCCCCTTCTCAGAGCCGGAGAAGTCATGGAGGCGGTGCCTGGCATGATTGCCACTCAGCATTCCGGCAACGGCAAGGCCAACCAGTATTTCTTTCGTGGTTTTAATCTGGATCACGGTACGGATTTCCGTACTGAAGTGAACGGCATGCCTGTCAATCTGCCCAGCCATGGTCATGGCCAGGGCTATACCGATGTGAATTTCCTGATACCGGAAGTCATCGATACCGTTGAGTATCGCAAAGGCCCTTACTATGCATCGGAGGGTGATTTCTCCAGCGCAGGCAGCGTGGGTATCAGCACGCGCCGTTCGTTTACCCGTCAGCATGTGAAAGTGACCGGTGGTGAGCATGATTATTACCGAGGTCTTGTTTACGGCGGCCAGCGTTCCGGTGATCACCGCCTGGTTTATGCCGTTGAAGGGCAAACTTTTAATGGTCCATGGCGAGATATCAACGAGGATGTCGAGAAGGTTAATGTTTTATTAGGCCACGAGTGGCATCAGGGTGAATCCCATTATGCGACGACCCTGATGGTTTACGATAATACGTGGAATAGTGCCGACCAGATCGCCAATCGTGCTGTCCGCTCAGGCCAGATCAGTCGATTGGGTTCGCTGGACGAGGATGCCGGGGGCGAGTCGCACCGTTACTCCCTGTCATTTCAGTGGGATAAACCCGGCCAGCGTGGCTCTGTCTACGCCATCGATTACGGCCTCAATCTATGGTCCAACTTTACCTACTTTCTGGATGACCCCGTCAACGGCGATGAATTCGAGCAGATCGATGACCGTGCTGTCGTTGGTGGCGATGTGCAGTATGACTATCAGTGGTTAACCGCCTTTGCTCCTCTGACGCTGCATTGGGGTCTTGAGTGGCGTCACGACCAGATTCGAGATGTGGGGTTGTTCAAAAGTGCTGACAGAAATCGACTGGGGGTCGTGCGCCGGGACCGAGTGGCTCAAACCAGTGCGGCGCTGTTTGGCTCTGTGGTGTACCCCTTCGCAGAGAAATGGCGGGCCACTCTTGGCATGCGCTACGACCATTATTACTTCGATGTCCGCGATCGTGCCGGGGTTAACGTTAATGGATTCGATCTGTCCGCCAATGGCGGTAATGCCCATGATGGCATCACCAGTCCCAAGTTCAGCCTGGCGTGGTTGCCAAATGAGAAAGCCGAGTACTACCTGTCTGCCGGATATAGCTTTCACAGCAACGATGCCCGTGGCACCACTATCGAGATTGATCCTGTTGAAGGAACGCCTGTTGATCAGGTGGACCCACTGGTGAGAAGCCGTGGTGAAGAGCTGGGTGCCCGTTTTTACCCGAACGATCAATGGCAGGTGACCCTGGCTGCGTGGCAGTTGCGGTTGGCTTCCGAATTGTTGTTTGTTGGCGATGCGGGGAACACAGAGGCGAACCGGCGTAGTTTGCGCCGTGGGGCGGAGATGAATGTGGTTTATCGGCCCACTCGAAGCTGGGAATTCGATGTGGAATTGGCAACCACCCGAGCACGATTCCAGGGTGATGAACCGGGTGAAGGCCGCTTTATTGAAGGGGCCCCGGATCGGGTCATGGCATTGGGGGCGCACTATCGAGGGCAGCGTTGGTTTGCCGGGTATCGCTTGCGCCACTTTGGTCCGAGGCCGCTGGACAGCTTTTCCAACCAGGAATCATCCAGTACCACGATTCAGAATATCAAGGTAGGACTGCAGGGGCAGCGCTGGGAAGTGGCTCTGGAAGTCCTCAATCTGGCCGACGTTGAGCATAACGACATTGATTACTTCTATGCCTCACGACTGGCCGGTGAGCCTGCCGGAGGTGTGGAAGACCGGCATTTCCACCCTATTCTGCCGCGCACCTGGCGGCTTGGTGTAGAGCACCAGTTCTGATTGGTGACACTACGCTTTACCAGCACACATAAAAAAACCCCGCCGAAGCGGGGTTTTTTATGTGTCAGCAAGCGTGACGGTCGCTGACTTGCGTTACTTCCTCTTCATGGACTCGAAGAATTCCAGGTTGGTCTTGGTATGCTTCATACGGTCGATGAGGAATTCCATGGCACCGATTTCGTCCATGGGATGCAGAACCTTGCGCAGGATCCACATCTTCTGCAGTTCATCTTCGCTGACCAGACGCTCTTCGCGGCGGGTGCCGGACTTGCGGATGTTCATGGCCGGGAAGACGCGTTTCTCTGCCACCTTGCGATCCAGGTGCAGTTCCATGTTGCCGGTGCCCTTGAATTCTTCGTAGATCACCTCGTCCATTTTGGAACCCGTGTCTACCAGGGCAGTGGCCAGGATTGTCAGGCTGCCGCCTTCCTCGATATTCCGTGCGGCACCGAAGAAGCGCTTGGGTTTTTCCAGGGCATGGGCGTCCACACCACCGGTGAGCACCTTGCCGGAGCTGGGCTGCACGGTGTTATAGGCCCGCGCCAGACGCGTGATGGAGTCGAGCAGGATTACTACGTCCTGCTTGTGCTCTACCAGACGCTTGGCTTTCTCGATCACCATTTCGGCAACCTGCACGTGACGTGCGGGGGGCTCGTCGAAGGTGGATGCCACCACTTCACCGCGCACGGTACGGGACATCTCGGTCACTTCTTCCGGGCGCTCGTCAATCAGCAGCACAATCATGTGCGATTCGGGATTGTTGCGAGCAATGGACTGGGCCACGGTTTGCAGCAGCATGGTCTTGCCGGCTTTTGGCGGTGCCACGATCAGGCCGCGCTGGCCCTTGCCGATTGGCGCTACCAAGTCGATCACCCGGCTGGTGATGTCTTCGGTGGAGCCATTGCCTGCTTCCATGACGAAACGTTCCGTTGGGAACAGCGGCGTCAGGTTTTCGAACAGGATCTTGTTCTTGGCGTTTTCCGGGCGGTCAAAGTTGATCTCGTTGACCTTGAGCATGGCGAAATAGCGTTCGCCGTCCTTGGGAGGTCGGATCTTGCCGGAAATGGTGTCGCCGGTGCGCAGGTTGAAACGGCGGATCTGGCTGGGAGAAACGTAAATGTCATCCGGTCCGGCCAGGTAAGAGCCCTCTGCGGAACGAAGGAAGCCGAAACCATCCTGCAGGATCTCAAGCACCCCGTCTCCGTAGATATCGGAGCCGTTCTTGGCGGCGCGTTTGAGGATGGAAAAGATTACGTCCTGTTTGCGGGTTCTTGCCAGGTTCTCGAGGCCGAGTTCCTTGGCAATGTCCAGAAGTTCTCCAATCGGCTTCTGCTTCAGTTCAGAAAGATTCATTGGCGTCTAGTTTGATGTCTTTGAATGAATTGAGAGGGTGCACCACAGGTGGTGCGGCGGTTGTTTTGATAATCTGGTTGATTCGGAATCTGGCCCGGCAAGCCTATAAAGGGGGCCATCAGGAAAAGGTAACCAGAGGTTCCGAAAGACTTGCTAAGGGGATGCTTGTTGTAAGCTGGTTCTGGAATCTACCACTGGAACAACAGGCTGTCTAGCCTAATTGGCTGTGGCAATAAAACGTAACACCCCCGCCGGGCGGCGGGGGTGTTAGTGGGGGTTGCTGTCTGTCTTAGAGAGTGCTGTCCAGAAATGCGGCCAGCTGGCTCTTGGACAGGGCTCCCACCTTGGTGGCTTCCACGTTGCCGTTCTTGAACACGGTCAGGGTGGGAATGCCGCGAACGCCGTATTTCTTGGGCGTTTCCGGGTTGTCGTCAATGTTGATCTTGGCAATGGTCAGCTTGTCACCGTACTCGCCGGCCAGTTGCTCCAGGATCGGCGCGACCATTTTGCAGGGGCCGCACCAGGGTGCCCAGTAGTCTACCAGCACCGGGCCGTCTGCATTGATGACCTGGGCTTCGAAGTCCGCGTCGGTCACATTGATAATCTCGCCGCTCATTGAATTCTCCTGAGATAGGGGGTTAGCTGGCCCGACGGGCGGGCTGTTGCGATGGTGGATAATATCAGGTCGTGGGTGCTGAATTTCAAGCGAGTGAGTGAATTATCGCGGTAGAGTTTGCCTATGACACCGTAACGCCATGATATTCGGTTAGAATTCAGGGTGTTTTTTCATTCTTCGCCTACCCGGTGTGGGCAGAGAAAGGGCAATGGCCTTTCAGGAAAGGAGTGCATATGGAACATGGTGAGCATCTGGCGGCCATTGACCTGGGATCGAACAGCTTTCACATGGTAGTGGCCCGGCAGGTCCACGGTGAGGTCCAGATTCTGGATGGCATGTCCGAGAAGGTGCAGCTGGGTGCCGGGCTCGACCGGGACAACCGGCTGGACGCGGATACCCAGGAGCGGGCGCTGGATTGCCTGGGTCGGTTTGCCCAGCGGATTGCCGGCATTCCCCGCGGCAGCGTGCGGGTGGTGGGGACCAATACCCTGCGCCAGGCCCGCAATGCCCGCGAATTCATCGACCGGGCGGAAGCGGTGCTGGGTCATGACATCGAGATCGTGGCCGGGCGTGAAGAGGCCCGTCTGATTTATCTGGGGGTGGCGCACAGCCTGGCCGATGATGCCGGCCAGAGGCTGGTGGTGGATATCGGTGGCGGTTCCACCGAGCTGATCATCGGCGAGCGTTTCGAATCCACCGAGACGGAATCTCTGCACATGGGCTGTGTCAGTTTTGCCCAGCGCTTCTTCGCTGACGGCAGTATCACTGAAAAGGCCTTCGACCGGGCGGTGACCGCAGCCCGCCAGGAAGTGCTGTCGATCCATGCCAACTACCGGCGCCTGGGCTGGCAGCAGTCGGTGGGCGCGTCCGGCACCATCAAGGCAATCAGCCAGGTGTGTGTGGAGAACGGTTGGTCGGAATCCGGCATTACCATGGAAGGCCTGAAAAAGGCCCGCAAGAAGGTGGTCAAGGCTGGCAAGGTGGAGCAGCTGGACCTCAAGGGCCTGCGCGAAGATCGCAGAGCCATTTTCCCCTCCGGACTGGCGATTCTCTACGGTATTTTCGAGCAGCTAAGCATTGAGCAGATGGAAGTGTCCGGCGGCGCCCTTCGCGAAGGGCTCCTGTATGACTTGCTCGGGCGCTTTGCTCACGAGGATGTGCGCGAGCGCAGCATTCAGTCGCTGATGAGCCGCCATCATGTGGAGCGCACCCAGGCGGAACGGGTGTGCGACACGGCCATGGGCCTGTATCGCCAGGTGGCTACCAGCTGGCAGCTGGAAGACGATGAGTTGGCCGATACCCTGCGTTGGGGCGCGCTGTTGCATGAGGTGGGGCTGGCGGTTTCCCATAGCCAGTTCCACAAGCACGGTTCCTACCTGGTGACCAACTCGGACCTGCCCGGTTTTTCCCGGCAGGAACAGCAGGCGGTGGCGGTGCTGGTGCGCGGTCATCGCCGCAAGCTCCCCCTGTCCGCCCTGTCTGAGTTGCCGGACGATGAGCAGCAGGGCCTGTTGCGGCTATGCCTGGTGTTGCGATTGTCTGCCCGCCTGCACCATGCCCGGTGCGACGAAGTCATCCCCGAGATGGTCCTGAAAGCCGAAGACAAGACTCTCTCCCTGCGGTTTCCGGAGCACTGGCTTGAAGAGCATCCGCTGACACTGGCTGATCTGGAACAGGAACAGGATTACTTCCGTGCAGGGGGGTACGAACTGAAACTGGGGTGATGCGGGGGAAGCAGAAGCGGGTCACGAGGAGCGAGTTGCGAAAGGCAACGCTTTGTTCGCTCTTCGTTCTTCGTTCTCGTAACTCGCTCTTCGAAACTGGGAGGAGCCTTATCCGCCCAGGGTTTCCAGCAAGGTTTGTTGGGCGATAAATACCGCTTCGCCTGCCTGGGGCTGGGCGCGCAGGTAGCTGCCATCGGGTTGCAGTATCCAGGCGCGGCTGTTATCGGCCAGATAGTAATGCAGGCCCTGCTCAATCACCTGCGCCTTGAGCACCGGGTCATTGATCGGGAAGCAGGTTTCCACCCGGTTGAACAGATTGCGATCCATCCAGTCGGCACTGGAGCCATACACCAGATCTTCGCCGCCGTGATGGAAGTGATAAATGCGGGTGTGTTCCAGAAAACGCCCGATCACAGAGCGCACCCGGATATTGTCGGATAGCCCGGCCACCCCCGGCTTCAGGCAGCAGATACCTCGCACGATCAGATCAATCTCCACCCCTGCCTGACTGGCCCGATACAGGGCCTGGATGATCTTCTCTTCGGTGAGTGAATTGAATTTGGCAATAATCCGCGCCGGGTTGCCGGCGGTGGCTTGCTGCGTTTCAAAGTCGATCCATTCGATCAGCGAGGGATGCAGGGTAAAGGGCGAATGCTTAAGCTGCTTGAGCCGCGCCGCCTTGCCCATGCCGGTGAGCTCCTGGAAGATCTTGTGCACGTCCTGGCAGATACCTTTCTCGCAGGTCATCAGGCCGTAGTCGGTGTACAACTTGGTGGTCTTGGTGTGGTAGTTGCCGGTGCCCAGATGCACATAGCGCTTGATGCCATCGCCTTCGCGGCGAACTACCAGCAGCATCTTGGCGTGGGTCTTGTAGCCCACCACCCCGTACACCACGATGGCGCCGGCTTCCTGCAGGCGCCGGGCCCCTTCGATATTGGATTCCTCGTCGAAGCGCGCACGCAGCTCCACGATGGCAGTGACTTCCTTGCCATTCCGGGCGGCGGTTTCCAGATGATCGAGGATTTCTGACTTGGTGCCGGTACGGTACAGGGTCTGCTTGATGGCCAGGACCTTGGGGTCGCGGGCCGCTTCGGCCAGCAGGCTGACCACCGGCTGGAAGGATTCATAGGGGTGATGTAGCAGAATGTCACCCTGATCCATGGCGTCGAAAATGGTTTCCGCTTTTTTGACTGCCGGTGCCAGCTTCGGTGTGAAAGGCGGGTAGTGCAGGCGCGGACGGTTCACGCTGGTGAACATGCGCGCCAGGTTCACCGGGCCATTCACTTCGTACAGATCTATCTCGGTCAGTTCGAACTGCTCCAGCAAATAATCGGTCAGGTGGCGCGGGCAGTTGTCCGCTACTTCCAGACGCACCTCGTCACCATAACGCCGTGATAACAGCTGCCCTTTCAGCGCGCTGGCCAGATCTTCCACGTCCTCGTCGACTTCCATGTCCGCGTTACGGGTCACCCGGAACTGATAACAGCCGGTGGCCTTCATACCCGGGAATAGATCCGACACGTGGGCGTGGATCATGGATGACAGGAACACGAAATTGTCGTCGCCGCTTTCGCTGATCTCGTCAGGAATACGGATCAGCCGGGGCAGGGAGCGGGGCGCGGGAACAATGGCCAGGCCGGTGGAGCGGCCAAAGGCATCCTTGCCGTCCAGCGACACGATAAAGTTCAGGCTCTTGTTGACCAGCCGCGGGAAGGGGTGGGAGGGGTCCAGAGCGATGGGGGTAAGCACCGGGTAGATTTGTTCACGAAAATATTTTTTCACCCATTCAATCTGTGCTTCGGTCCAGTCTTCCCGGCGCAAAAAGTCCACGCCTTCCTCGCGCAGAGCCGGCAGAAGAATGTTGTTGAGAATGTGGTACTGACGGTCCACCGCCTCGTGGGTAGAGCGGCTTATTTCCTTCAGGATTTCCTCGGCCAGCATGCCGTCGGGGCCCGGCTGACCGGTGTGGGTTTCCAGCTTGTTCTTCAGGCCGGCCACACGGATCTCGAAAAATTCATCCATGTTGCTGGAAAAAATCAGCAGAAAATTCAGCCTTTCCATCAAGGGGTGGCTGTCGTCCATGGCCTGCTCCAGCACCCGCAGGTTGAACTGCAACAGGCTCAGCTCCCGGTTGAAATAGTAGTCCGGGTTATTGAGGTCGATGGCGCTGTGTTCGCTGGCAATGTCATTCATGGCGTCGTCCTGACGGGACCGTTTACGAAGGCTCCCTATTGCATGACATTAATGTGACACGGCAATGACAGCCGTAAAATGTTTTTGCTAAATCTGCAGCCGCAGGGTTCAGGATAGCGCGGGACTCGGGAAGGCGGGAAGCGGGCGGGGCAAAAACAACGACGCCGCCCGGAGGCGGCGGCGTGGGGAATCAGCCCTGGAAAATCCAGGATTGCAGGATGATGTCCAGCTCCTGCATCTCTTGCTCGGTGGGGGCGCGACCTTCAGCGGAGGCCAGGCTCGACAGACTCAGGATACAGATCAGTATCAGTGTACGCATTACGGTTCTCCTTGGGTCAGGGACCCAGTCATCAGAATCAGCAGAAAACGGTGAAATTCTAACCATTTCTTCATATAAGCCATTGGCTATTGCTGCCTGTCCTCCCGGCTCCCGGGGCCATCGTCGGCATCGCGCTGGCTTGTCAGGGTGGATAAAGCCCTTTAAAGTGCAATTACACCAAAAGAAAGGCGCGACAGAGAGACTGTTTTTTCCTTGCTTTATAGTGTGTATACATTAAAAGGAGAGGAGCTATGTTGTTATCCGTTTTTCAAACCTTGATGGCTGGCTACAGTCGGCTGCTACCGGGTAGGGCCAGCGATACGGCGCTGCAACTGTTAACCACGCCGCGGATGTCCAGAGGGCCATTGTCGTTCCGGGGATCAGAGCCGGATCTGACTGTCTCGCTGGGTGAGCGGGCGAAATTGGCAATCTGGCAAGGTGGCGATGAGGCCGCGCTGTTTGTGCATGGTTGGTCTGGGCGGGCTACACAGATGTCGTCTTTCATCGACGCGGTGGACGCCAACCGTTACACCCGCTACGCCCTGATTCTGCCGGGGCATGGTCCGCAGGCGGACGGGCCGGCCCATGTGGGGGACTTTATTGCGGCGATTCGGCTGGCGCTGGATTTTATCGGCGGCCCGGTATCCGTTGCGCTGGGGCATTCCATGGGTGCCGGGGCCCTGGCCCACGTGGCCACACAGGAAAACCGTATCGAGAGGCTGGTGCTGATTGCCGGACCGGCGGAATTTCGCGGCATGGTCAATAATTTCGCTTCGTTTCTGCATCTGGGCCAGCGGGCACGGCGCCAGCTTCTACAGAAAATGGCCGCCCGGGTGGGGATTGGTTTCGATGCACTGAATATAGCGCGTTTGGGCAAGCAGATTCGTGGCCCTGTATTGCTGATCCATGATGCCGGTGACAGGGAGATTCCTTTTGCGGAGGCGCTGCGTCTGCAAAAAGCGATTCCCGAGGCTACGCTGCATCAAACGCAAGGGTTGGGTCATCGCAAAGTGCTCAGGGATGCGGCGGTGATCGATACCGTTAAAGCGTTTTCGGATTCGCCCCAGCCTTCTCAAGCGCCGGTTAAAGCTCTTGCTTGACCCGCGTGCTGAAGCGATGAAGTTGGCTGGCCATGTTGTCCCACTCCTCTTTTCCCACCATGGACTCAAAAGCATTCTGGGCTTCCTGCCAGCGTATCAGTGCCTGCTGGTAGAGAGCCTCGCCATCGGCGGTGAGCGAGAGTCCCAGCGAGCGCCTGTTGCCAGTGGGCTCGGATTCCACCAGGCCTTTCTCGATCAGTTTGTCCACGGTGCGCTGCAGGGAGGTACGCTCCATGCCTAGCCATTCGGATAACTGGAAAATGGATTCCGGCGGTTGTGCCTTGATGGCATTGAGGATGGAAAACTGGGTAATGCGCAGGCCGGTGTCTGCCAACTTGTTGTTGTAGAGGCGGGTGACCAGACGTGACAGCACCCGGGAGTGAAGGGCGGCGCAATGGCGGCCCACTTCCAGGGGGGCGAGGGTGTCTGGTGCTTTTTGGCTCATTAGTGTGCTCCGCCGAACTATTGGTGTATATGCATTATAGGTCGACGGCGGGGTTGGTTGTCCAGTAGGCGCTATTGCAATCGCGGTGGTACCTGGCCGGTAAGTTCCAGAGTCTGGCCATCCCGAAGAATGGTAATCCTGACGCTGGAACCGGGGTCGCTGGTACCCATCAATTGAGCCACCTGGCGGTGATCGGTTATCTGGGTGCCGTTCCAGCTTAGCAACTGGTCTGCGTAACGCAGACCCAGCTGATCGGCGGCGGCGCCTTCACCCACCCAGCGTACAAAGGTATCGTCGCCCCGACTGGTGACTGATAGCGCCCAGCGGTGCTGAATTGTCCTGAGCGGGAATCCGTTGCGATCAAATTGCCAGTCCATGAACCCGAAGAACCAGGGGTTGCGTTGCTGGTGGTCCAGGTGCCATTGGTTGTTGCGGCCAAACCGGATCAGGGTCTGCTGGGATGCCAGGTCCAGACGCCATTGCTGCTCTTCGATACGCAACAGCCAGGGGGCACATTGCCGTTGCTCGATGGGGTAACGGATGACGGCCAGCGGGCCGCGGCGGCTGGGGCCGAGCAGGGTCTGTGCCGGGCCGCATTGCTGGTAGCTGCTGGCCAGATTGTCCATCTGTGCCGGGGTGACGACCCAGTCGGCCAGCATGTCGCGGGTGTTGTGGGTGTAAATGGACAGATCCGCCCGGTCGTTGTGGGCAGCCATGGCCGCCAGATAACGCTGTACCGCCTGTTCTGGTGTGCTGGCCGTGGAAACGTCATCGTGTTCGTCTGGCGCTTTCTGCGCTTTCTGCGCTCCCTCGCCGATCAGTGCCGGCACCCTGGCTCCGCCGCCGGCACTGAAGGCCGGCTGTTTGGGAGCCTGAAACGCCTGGTTGGCTTTCGCCTGCCGGGCCCGTTCGATGATCAGTTCTGTGGTGGCGGCAATGCCGTCGGCAACCCGGTTGTGGCGAAAAAAGGGCACCATCTGCTGGCGTTCAAGATAGGAGACGAAAGCGTCGGTATAAACGCCTTCCAGCGCCGTGGAGACTTCCAGACGGACTTCATTTTGTTGGGGGTCGAGCAATAACAGCAAGCCGCGGCCTGTCTGACTACGTTGCCCTGCACCGCTGTCCTGGAAGAGACGGCGGGCACGTTGATTGATGTCTCCCTCAGCGGCCTGGATCACCAGCCGGTAGTCGATGTCGTGGTCTTCGAGCAGATGGCGGTTCTGGGTGTTGAGTTGTTCGCTGGCGGGTTTGCTCAGGTATCCTTGCTTATCGTCCAGCCATTGCCGGTTGTCACAACCGGAGAGGAGAAACAGGGCTGGCAGGATGCCGAGAACGAGCAGGCGAATGCGTCCTTGCATGGTGCTCTCCTTTCTTGTTTTGTCTGTCTGAAACGTTGTCTGGGCGCTCAATAACACTCCCAGCGAGCTTTTATTGTCCGGCCAGCTTCTGCGCTGCCGCCTTGGCAAAGTAGGTGAGGATGCCGTCGGCGCCGGCACGCTTGAAGGCCAGCAGGGATTCCATCATCACCTTGTCCTGGTCCAGCCAGCCATTCTGGAAGGCGGCCATGTGCATGGCGTATTCCCCGCTCACCTGGTAGGCGTACACAGGCACCTTGAACTCATCTTTCACCCGGCGCACCACGTCCAGGTAGGGCATGCCGGGTTTTACCATTACCATGTCGGCGCCTTCGGCCAGGTCCAGGGCGATTTCGTGCAGGGCCTCGTCGCTGTTGGCCGGGTCCATCTGGTAGGTGGTCTTGTCCGCCTTGCCCAGGTTGCCGGCGGAGCCCACGGCGTCACGGAACGGGCCGTAGTAGGCGCTGGCATACTTGGCGGAGTAGGCCATGATGCGGGTGTGGATATGGCCGCCTGCTTCCAGGGCCTCGCGGATGGCACCGATGCGCCCGTCCATCATGTCCGAGGGGGCGATCACGTCGGCCCCGGCGTCCGCCTGGGACAGGGCCTGTTTGACCAGCGCATCCACAGTTTCATCGTTGAGCACGTAGCCATTGTCGTCGATGATGCCGTCCTGACCGTGGGTGGTGAACGGGTCCAGGGCGCCATCGGTGATTATGCCCATTTCCGGCACCGCTGCCTTGATGGCGCGTACCGCCCGCTGGGCCAGACCGTCCGGGTTCCAGGCTTCCTTGCCGTCCAGGGTTTTTACCTCGGCGGGCGTTACCGGAAACAGGGCCATGGCCGGGACACCCAGCCTGGCCAGTGCCTCGGCTTCCTTGACCAGCAGGTCCACACTCATGCGTTCCACGCCGGGCATGGAGGCGACGGTTTCGGTCTGGTTTTTACCCTCAAGCACAAACACCGGATAGATCAGATCGTCCACGGTCAGCGTGTTCTCGCGCATCAGCCGGCGGGAGAAGTCGTCGCGACGCATTCGACGAAGACGAGTGGCGGGCCAGGGGGCGCGGGTGACAGACATGGGGCGGAGTCCTCTAGTAACATGGGGCGCCCGACGCTCGTGAAGAAAGATCCCGCATCGGGCGGAATGACGAGAGTTTAGCAAGAGCGGTAGACGATGGAAAAACAGCCGGCCTTTCATCTGGCCTTTATGGTGAATGACCTGGAAGAAGCGGCAGACTTTTACTGCCGTGTGTTGGGTGGCCGACGGGGGCGGGATGCGCCCAATTGGGTGGATATTGATCTGCATGGCCATCAGCTTTCCCTGCACAAAGGTGAGGATCTGACACCGATCCAGGGCTACAGTGAGGTGGATGGCCACCCGGTACCCATGCCGCACTTTGGCGTGGTGCTGGATTTCGCCCGCTGGGAAACCCTGGTGGAACGCATTTACGACAATGATTGGCCGTTCCTGCTCAAGCCCCGTGAACGGTTTGTCGGTCAGCCCGCCGAGCAGGGCACCTTTTTCGTGCAGGACCCCACCGGTAATACGCTGGAGTTCAAAGGACTGCGCGAGATTGACCGTATCTTTGAGGTGTAACCGTCATGGGCCGCTGGCGACCAAAAGGCATACCTGCTTCCAAGTACATCACCGCTGAAGGCTACAAGAAGCTCAACGATGAGCTGCAATACCTGTGGAAGGAAAAGCGCCCGGCGGTGACCCAGTCGGTACAGGAAGCCGCAGCCCAGGGGGATCGGTCGGAGAATGCCGAATACATCTACGGCAAGAAGCAGTTACGCGAGATCGATGGGCGGGTGCGTTTTCTGAGTAAGCGCCTGGATGACATGACCGTAGTGGATCGCTTGCCGGAAGATCAGAGTAAGGTGTTTTTCGGGGCCTGGGTGGAGTTGGAAAATGAAGACGGTGATATGGAAACCTACCGATTGGTGGGGCCGGATGAAACCGATGCAAAGCGGCACTTCATCAGCATCGACGCGCCATTGGCACGAGCCTTGCTGAAGAAACAGGTAGACGATGAGGTGGTGGTCGATACCCCCGCCGGTGAGCGGTGCCTGTTTATCAGCCGTATCTGGTATGAGCAAGGCGAGAGGCGTTGAGGCAATCGGCGCCATACAAAACCCGGCGATAGCGAGAATGGCAATAGAACCCTTGCCGGCCTGCGTTGTCTCTTTACCGACTAAAACTGATAGCCACAATGTGAAGGCTTATAGCCCATGAGTGCCAATCGCCGCATCTGGTTCTTTATCCGCAAATCCCTGCTGGGTGGTCTTACCATCCTGCTGCCCATCTCCATCATCGTGTTTTTCTTCCGCTGGATTTACCAGACGGTCACGGAAATGATCGCGCCGTTTACCACGGTATTTATCCGCGCCTTTGAGCTGCCCAAATTCGTGGCCGACTGGTTGTCGGTGCTGGCGGTTCTGGTGTTGTGTTTTCTGGTAGGCACCCTGGTGGCCACCCGAGTGGGCAGCTGGTTGTGGCATCAGTGGGAAGAGAACGTGATGACCCGGCTACCGGGTTACAAGACGGTGAAAGAAGTGATCGGCCAATTGATGGGCAGCAGTAGTGACAGCCCGTTCAGCCGTGGTGAGGTGGCGCGGGTGTGGCTGTATGGCCGTGATACCGATGTGTCGGTGACCGCGCTGGTCACCTCCCGCCATGCGGATGGCCATGTCACCATTTTTGTTCCCACTGGCCCCAATCCCACCAGCGGTTTTATCTATCACGTGGATCAGAGTCTGGTGGAGCTGCACCCGGAAATCGGCGTGGAGAGCATGATGAAAACCGTGGTGTCCTGCGGTGCAGGCACGGCGGTGTTGTTCAAGACCGACAAGGCGTAGCTACGAGCTACTCTTAAGGAACCGCTGAAAAACTTCCCCGAAAGCTGTGTTCTCTACAAGGTCGCGTTGTAGCTATGCTTGCATGGCGAACCGCGCTTGCGCGGAAATCGACCGGAGGGCGATCGGGCATTTCCGCGCTCGACAGGTCTATCCAAATTTACCGCCTCGCTGTCTTCCAACGCCTTTGCCATGCAAGCATGGCTCCAACGGGGTAAGGGGGAGATTCAGGCACTCGCCGTCGCTGTTTTCTCGTCCAGCGCTGCTTTCATGAAATCGCGCATGGCTTTCAGATACAGCCCCTGATCCAGATGCAGCAGATGATTCCCCGGGAACCAGTGCAGATCGCAATTTCCCCAGTGCTGGTGCAACAGATGGCTGTGCTTGGGTGGCGCAAAGCGGTCGCCAGCACCACCAATGATCATGCGCCCGGCCTGGGGCACCTTGCAGGGCCAGGTGAGGGGCGAATGCAGGGCGGTGACCTCCCGCAGTCCCTGCAGGTCGGTGCCGTAGACCTTCTTTAGCAAGCCCACTTGCAGGTTGATCGGGAACCAGCTCTGCATCAGATCGATGATGCTGACTAGCGGCACGTTGGGAATGGCGAAGGCCAGCTCATCTTCCAGCGCGGCCAGTAACCCGGTGGTGTAACCGCCCAGGGAAATGCCGGTGGCGCCCATGGCCGGTGTGCCCTGTTCGCGTAAATAGTCCATGAAAAGACGCAGGTCATGGATGGCGTGAGCAAAGGTTTCGTTGAGAAGCGCCATGCCCTGGCTGAAAAATTCCGCACCACTGAATGGCGCGAAGCGGCCTTTACGGCGTCCGTGGAAGGGCAGGGTATAAAGCAGCACATCAAAGCCCTGTTTGTAGAACCAGGGTAATGCCAACCAGCGGGTGTTGAGCCAGTAGGGGTCGGCGACAAAGCCGTGGATCATGATCAGGGTCGGGCGCGGCTCGCCATGGTGGCGCCAGTGCTGGGCCCAGGCGGTGCGGTTGCGGCGGTGGCCCAGATAACGGTCACGCAGCGCCGGGTTCCTGGGCTCGAAGGGTGAACGAAAGCGCAAGGTATGGGCGTCGCCGTCCTCCGGCTGAAAGTGATAGGAGGCTACCGGAATGCGTTCGATGTTTGCCGTCTGTGTGGGCCGGGTAAAGAACGTATTGGGATCCTCCTCCTGGAGAAAGGGCCGATAAAAATCCACCAGCGTCCGTTCTTCCTTCTGCCGCGAGATGTTCAGCGTAGCGGGCAGGGCCGCAGCACCAGCCATACTGGCCAGGCCGGTACGCGCCAGGGTGTCGATGCTGGCGGTGTAGTCGATTCGCCAGCGGGTATCATTGTCCGCGAGAAAATGATCCGGCAGCGCATGAAAGTTACCCGGCAGAGTTTGCCACCAGGGCTGGGAAAGCCGGGGCAGATCCTCGTCACAATAGTCGTCCGGATGGATGCGGGGCAGTTCTGTCATTACCGTCTCACTGTCACTGGAAACCATTGAGTTAACGCCGCTGCTGCGCTGGCAGCAATGACCAAAACAGTCAGGCGCTACGAATAAACTCGACCACACGTTTCAGATCCCGATTTGCCTCCGGCAGGAAGGGCACCATGATCGGCCAGACGTGGAACAGGCCGGGGCGCTCAATCCATTTCACCCGCACACCGGCCTTTTCTGCTGCCTTGCGGACTTGCTTGCCATCCGGGTAAAGCACTTCGTCGGTACTGGCGGTGATCAGCAGCGGGCAGACACCGCTATAGTCACCCAGACAGGGCGAGGCGTAGGGGTGTTTGCGATCCTTTTTATTTGGCAGATAGACATCAATCACGGTGCGGATAATGTCCGCCGACAGCATGGCGTCGCTGGGGTCCAGCGCGGCCATTACCTTGTCATCCGGGAAGGCATTGCTGGCCGGCGAAAACAGTACCGCGCAGCGTGGTTGTGGCAGGCCCTTGTCGCGGATATGCAGCAGGGTGGCCAGGGTCAGTCCGCCGCCGGCGGAGTCGCCGGCAATCACGATATCGCTGGGATTCTTGCCCTTGGCCAACAGGTATTCATAGGCGTCCATCACCCGGTTCACGGCTGCCGGAAAAGGGTGCTCGGGGGCGAATGGATAAAGTGGCAGATAGACTTCGCCATGTAGCTGTTTGGCCAGACGTCCGGCCAGGTTGTGATAGGTCTTTGTGACCCCACCAATATAGGCGCCGCCGTGCAGATACAGCACCGTGGTGGATGGGTTGGAAACACTCAGGTGATCCCCTTCGAACTGTGGTTCGCGGATCGGGTTGAGTGTGACTTTTCGGGGCAGCAGGGTGAGAACCGGGGTGTCATTGAACACCTTGCGCAGGTGACGAACCAGTTGCTGCTCGTTGAGGCCGTGACGTTTGATCGTGCGGCGGGTCACCGCCTTGATGATTTTTGCCTGAATGCTCATGGGACGTTCCGTATTGATTATTCTTTTGCCCACTACCTTACTGTCTGAGCCAGTCCAGTAGCAGGGATGATCGGGTCAGAAGGCGCCGGCTTCAGGCCCGGCGCTTATTCTGATCCGCAAACAAAGGGTTGTGCTCGCCCAGTGATGGGCTTTTCCCGTCCCGGGTCTGTGCGCCCACAAAGCGAATGGGTGAGCGCAGCACCGGTCCTTTCTGGCTGTCGGTTACCAGGCCTCTTGCCTGCACCTGTTCATTGGCTAGGGCTTCTTCCAGGGTGAGGATGCCGGAGACGCAGGTATCCTTGTGGGCCAGCCGGGCGTCCCATTGATCGCGGGTGCGGGTCAGCAGGATCAATTGGATGGCCCAGCGCACCGGTATCATCAGGCGACGCAGTTTTTTCGGGTCTGCGGCCAGGCGGGTCAATGCATCGTTGCCGCTACCGGCGGGTTTGGGTTTGTCGGCGGTTGAGCTGGAAGCGTTGCCGGTTTTTTTCTTTTTCTTCTTCCAAAGAAAGGCGGGCGTAATTTCCTTGAGGAATGCCATGAAGAATTTGGGTTCCAGGGAGCCTACCGCCAGGTACTTGCCGTCGCGGCAGCGGTACACGTTGTAGTTGGCCAGGGCGCCGGTGAGCATGTCCTTGCCGCGTGGCTGGCTGCTGCCGTGCTGGTGATGGGTGGCCAGCGCCATGCTCTGCAGGGCCAGGGCGCCATCCAGCATGGCCACGTCCACCCAGCAGCCTTCGCCACTCTGCCGTGCCCCCATGACGGCGGCGAGAATACCGATGGTGCAATTCTGGGCGCCGCCAGCCAGGTCAGCTATCTGCACATTGGACATGGCCGGGCGCTTGCCGGCCAGGCCTGTCTGATCCAGCACCCCGGCGTAGCCCAGGTAGTTCAGATCATGGCCTGGGCGATCCGCGTAGGGGCCGGTCTGGCCGTAGCCAGTGAGAGAGGCATAGACCAGTTTCGGGTTGATGGCCTTGAGGGTGTCGTAGCCACAGCCCAGCTTGTCCATGACGCCGGGGCGAAATGATTCCAGCACCACATCGGCGGTTTCCACCAATTGTTTGAAGCGGGCCCCGCCGTCTGCCTGGCGCAAGTCCAGGGTCAGGGATTGCTTGCCACGGTTAACGATATCGAACAGCTCCGGGGACAGTTCACGGGCATAGTCGCCGCCATCCGGTTCCTCGATCTTGATCACGTCGGCGCCGAGCTGGGCCAGAGAGAGGGAACAGAAAGGGCCGGGTAACAGACGGGACAGGTCAAGGACCTTCAGGCCGTCGAGCAATGGGTTCATGGGGGGATCCTGTCACAGAGGTAGAGCATCAATTCCTTTGCACTGTGATATCGCAGAACAAAGGAATGGAAACTGAAAGAAAGAAAACCGAACGCCCGGAGGGGCGTTCGGTGTCAGGGGCGTTATTCGCCGACCGCCTTGGCCAGCTCATACTCCGGCGGTTGTTCCACACCACCGTCACCGGTGGCGCTCATGGCAGGAATACCGCCAGCGCCGTAGTACTCGTCCTTGGTGAACACGTCCACTTCAATGGCCAGCATGCAGGCGGCGGTAGCCTCATTCAGCAGCGCCAGTTCTGCATCGCTGATCACACCTTGCTGGGCCGCCTCGGCGGCGATTTCATCCACCTTGCCTCGGCCCAGTTTGCGGGCTTTCTGGGCAGCACGGATCTTGGCGCGAACCGGCTCGGCTTCGGTGGTCAGGCGGAAGGCCTTGAGCAGACGCCCCAGCCCCTGATCGCTTTCTTCCGGCATGTAGTTGCCGCCCACCAGACGCTTGTACTGCTCGCCGTAGCTTTGCAGGGTCAGTGCGGCTTTGTGGGTCAGCTGGTCATCGGGCAGTTTTGCCAGCGGGTTCAGACCCAGCCAGATACGGCCCACGGTTTTCAGGATCACACCCACCGGGCCACCGAAGTTTTCATAGATGCCTTCGAAGGCTTTCTGGATCTGGGTCAGGCCGTATTCGCCAGAATACTGCACCAGCGCCAGGTCTTCTGCTTTGCGACCTTCTGCTTCAAAACGACGCAGGGCAGAGGTGGTGATGTACAACCAGGCAACCGCATCCGCATAGCGACCGGTCAGGTTACCGCGGGCTTTCAGTTTGCCGCCCACGAAGAACATGGCCAGGTTAGTGAGCAGGCCAAAGCGGGTGGCTGCCCAGCCCAGACGACGGTAGATGCTCTTGGTCTTCGGCTCCACATCCGGCACCTTCACGGTGAACCAGCCACGGGTAACGCCGCGTACCAGGGTCATCACCATGCCGAGCAGGAACTGCACCATCCAGCCGGTGAGATTTTTGCGGAAGCTGGCCACATCCTCGTTTTCCACCGCCTGTACCACCTTGTAGGCGTAGGGGTGGCAGCGGGTGGCACCTTGACCAAAGATCATCAGGGTGCGGGTCATGATGTTGGCGCCTTCCACGGTGACACTCACCGGGGCGGAGTTGTACAGGCGACCCATGGTGTTGTTGGGGCCCTGCATAACGCCGTAGCCGGCAGTCACGTCCATGGCATCGGTGCCGATCTCACGGCCCATCTCGGTGGAGTAGGCTTTCATTACCGCGGACATTACCGGCGGCTGAATGCCGTGATCCACGGCGGAGCAGCCGAACACGCGGGCAGCGTCGAAGGCGTAGGTCATGCCGGCGGCCTTGCCGATCTTGTGCTCCACGCCTTCCATGCGACCAATGGGAATGCCGAACTGCTGGCGCACCATGGAGTAGGCGCCGGAAATCATGGCGCCGTGGCGCACACCGCAGATACCGGTGGCAGGCAGCGAGACCATACGGCCGCCGGCCAGGGCTTCCATCAGCATCTTCCAGCCCATGCCGGTGTATTCCACGCCACCGAGAACTTTGTCGGCGGCGATGATCACATCACGGCCAACAATGGGGCCATTGGGGAAGTGTTCGCCGATAGGCTGGTGGTGGTCGCCAATGTGCAGGCCTTCGGTTCCCGGGGTGCCTTTCTCGATCAGTACCACGGTGATGCCCGGCTCTTCACCTTTACCCAGCAGGTTTTCCGGATCGTGCAGGCGCACTGCCAGGGAAATCAGATTGGAGACCGGTGCCAGAGTGATATAGCGCTTGCGGAAGTTGAGCTTGAACTTCACTTCGCCATCGTCGTCCTTGAACACCACGCCTTCCGCCTTGATGGAGGCAGCGTCGGAGCCGGCGGTGGGTTCGGTGAGACCGAAGCAGGGAATGAACTCGCCCTTGGCCAGTTTGGGCAGGTAGTAGTTCTTCTGCTCGTCGGTGCCGTAGTGGCCCAACAGTTCAGCGGCGCCCAGGGAGTTGGGGATCACCACCATGGCGCTGAGCAGGCCGGAGTGGGAGCTGACCTTGGCCATGATGCAGGACTTGGCCTGGGTGGACATGGGCATGCCGCCGTATTCCTTGGCGATCTGCATGGCGAAGAAGCCGTTGTCTGACATGAACTTGAAGATGTCGTCCGGCAGCTTGCGGGTGCGCGACAGCTCATAGCTGTCGGCCATCTTCAGCAGCTCTTCAACCGGGCCGTCCAGGAACGCCTGTTCGTGGGCGGGGAGCTGGTCATAGTTTTCGGCGAGGATGTTTTCAAAGTCCACCTTGCCGCCGAAGAATTGACCATCAATCCACACATCGCCAGCTTCCAGCGCTTGTCGTTCGGTGTCGGAGATCTGCGGGAGAATCTTGTTGTCCCGCATCCAGTTCATCACTTGTTGAAACATGCTGTGGTTCCTTTGAGGTTGTTAAGCCCTGCGGGGCAGGGCGAACGTTTACGGGCGCTAATAAACTGGCGCCGGACGCTTACTGGTAAAAGCGTTGTTTCTTTTTGGCCATCTCTATCAATAACGGAGCCGGTGTGAAGCGCTCGCCAAACTGTTCGGCCAGGCGCTCCAGGGTACGCACCGAATTGGTGAGGCCGAGGCTGTCCATGTAACGGAACGGGCCGCCGCGGAAGGGCGGAAAACCCAGACCGAAGATGGCGCCGATATCACCGTGCATGGGGTCGCTGATGATGCCGTCCTGCAGACAGTAGGCGGCTTCGTTGATCATCAGCCAGGCACAACGGCTGACGATTTCCTCGTCATCCGCATCTTTCTCGCTGGTGACATTCATCAGCTCATAGAGAGCGGTATTCACCGGCTTTTCGCCCTTGGCCACGCCTTCGTAGATATAGAAACCGCGGCCACTCTTGCGGCCCAGATAATCGTTTTCGATCATCAGGCCGGCGGCATCCGGTGACGCCATGCGGTCACCAAAGGCCTTTTCCAGTACCGGCCCCACCTTGGTGCCCACATCCACACCCACTTCGTCGAGCAAGGTGATGGGGCCCACCGGGAAGCCGAAGCGCACCAGCGCCTTGTCCACGGCTTTCACATCCACCCCTTCGGTGAGCAGGCGGGTAGCTTCGTTCAGGTAGGGCGCGAGGATGCGAGTGGTGTAGAAGCCCGGGCCATCCTTCACCACGATCACGGTCTTGCCCTGGGCCTTGCCGAAGGCCACACAGCCGGCGGTCACTTCAGGCGCGGTCTTGTCCGTGGTGATGATTTCCAGCAGCGGCATCTTTTCCACCGGGGAAAAGTAATGCAGGCCGATAACGTTTTCCGGGCGCTCGGCGGCGCTGGCAATATCGGTGATGGGAATGGACGAGGTGTTGGAGGCAAAAACGGTGTGTTTGTTGCCGTTGGCTTCCACGTCCTTGAGCATCTTGTGCTTCAGGCCCAGGTCCTCGAACACCGCTTCCACCACCAGGTCCAGGCCCTTGAAACCGCTGTAATCGGCGGTATAGGAAATGCGGCCCTGTTCGGCGCTGGCATCGGCGGCAGTCATGGCGCCCTTTTTAGCGCGCTTGTTGTAGAACTCGCTGACATACTTCACGCCGTGGGCCAGGCCTTTGTCGTCCCGGTCTTTCAGACGTACTGGCAGCTTGGCCTTGTTGATGGTGGTCAGCGCGATGCCCGCCCCCATCAGCCCGGCGCCGAGTACGCCGATTTTTTCCATGTTCCGGGCTTTCACGCCGTCGGCCACAAAGGTTTCTTTTTTCAGGGTATTGGTGGCGTGGAAAATGCCGCGCAACTGTTTCGATTGCGGCGACATGGCCAGCTCGCCAAACAGGCGCGCTTCGGTGGCGTAACCCTGTTCGATGCCTTCCTCGAAGCCGGCTTCCACCGCATCGATGATGGCCGGCGGTGCCGGGTACAGACCATGAGTTTTCTTGGCGGTCTGCTTGCGGGCCTGATCGAAAACCACCTTGCGGCCCAGGCTGTTCTGCTCCAGCGCCGCCTTGGTGAGGCCGTCCTTGCTGAAGTAGCTGGCGAGATTGACGCCGCTTTCTTCCTTGGCGTCGGCCAGTTCCAGGGCGCGGGCCACGGCCCGGTCGTAGACCGCCACGGCTTCCACCACTTCATCTACCAGCCCCATTTTCTTGGCCGGTTTGGCTTTCAACTGACGACCGGTGAGCATCAGGTCCAGGGCGGTGGCGATACCGACCTGGCGCGGCATGCGCTGGGTACCACCGCCGGCAGGCAGCAGCCCCAGCATCACTTCCGGCAGACCCAGTACGGTATCGCTGCTGCTGGCGGCGATGCGGTAGGAACAGGCCAGTGCCAGTTCCATGCCGCCACCCAGGCAGGCGCCCTTGATGGCGGCAACTACAGGGATATCCAGGTCTTCCAGTTTCTGGAAAGTCTGCTGGCACTGGGTAGACAGATCGCTGACTTCCTTCGCGGTCTTGGCGCTTTCAAACAGCTTGATATCGGCGCCGGCCATGAAAGAGCCCGCCTTGGTGGAGTAGAGCACAAGGGCTTTCGGTCGGGCCTTTTCGATAGCAGCAAAGGCTGCGTTGAAATCGTCGGCAAACTCCGCTTTCAGGGTGTTCTGGGCATCATTGGGAACATTGATTTCCAGTACCGCCACACCGTTATCCAGCGGTTTGAGAGTAAAAGCACGTTGTGTGTTGCTCATGGGGATCTCCTTATTCCGCTTCCAGCACCATGGCGGCACCGATACCGCCGGCGGCGCAGGCGGTGGTCAGGGCCAGGCCGCCACCGCGACGTTGCAGTTCATACAACGCCTGGCTGATGACACGGGCGCCGGTGGCGCCGAAGGGGTGGCCATAGGCGATAGAGCCGCCGTTCACATTGAGCTTGCTGCGGTCCACTTCACCCAGGGCGGCGAGGCCGGTCTGGCTGCGCACATAGTCGTCGTCGGCCAGGCCTTTCAGGTTGCAGGCCACCTGGCCGGCGAAGGCTTCGTGCATGTCTATCAGGGTCAGGTCGTCCAGCGTGAGTCCGGCACGGGCCATGGCCATGGGGGCGGCCAGTACCGGGCCCATCAGCAGGTCGTCTTTCGGGGTGCGGGCGGCAAAGGCATAGGAGCGAATGTAGCCCAGCGGCTCGTAGCCCAGTGCCTTGGCCTTTTTCTCGCTCATCATCAGCAGGGCCCCAGCACCGTCGGTGAGCGGGCTGCTGTTGGCGGCGGTGACGCTACCGGACACCTTGTCGAACACCGGCTTCAGTTTGCTGTAGCCGGCGCGCTCGGAATTCTTGCGAACCAGGTTGTCGTCCTTCAGCGGGGTGGCGTTGGGGGGCAGGAAAGCGGTCATTACCTGCTTGTCCAGACGACCCTCGGCCCAGGCGCGGGCGGCATTGCTGTGGGAGGCGTGGGCCAGATCGTCCTGTTCCTGGCGGCTGATGCCCCACTTCTTCACCATTTTTTCGGTGCTCTCTCCCATGGTTTCGCCCACCGAGTATTCGGTAATGGACGGCGCCTGGGGCAGCAGATCTTTCGCCTTCAGCTGGCTGAGCAGCTTGATGCGGTCGGTCATGCTCTTGGCAAAGCTCACATCACGCAGCACCGCGCTCAGCTCTGCGGACAGCGGCACCCGGGCAGAGCTGGTGGAGTCGGTGCCACCGGCGATGGCGATATCGCTGTAACCGGCGACGATATTGTCCGCCACGCTGGCGGCGGTCTGGAAGCTGGTGGCGCAGGCACGGGTGATGGAGTGAGCGTCTACCGTGTCCATGCCCAGCGCCAGGGCAATCTCCCGGGCGATAAAGGGCGCTTCCGGGATCATCACCGTCATGCCGAACACCAGTTGCTCGATATCGCGCTGGTCCAGGTTGTTGCGGGCCATCAGTTCTTTGACGGCCATGGCGCCAAGGTCGATGGCGTTCATGTCTTTGTAGTGGGTGGCGATACGGGCGAACGGGGTACGCAGACCATCCACCACGGCCACGCGGCCGCTACGGCCAGCCAGCTTCATTTTGCGAACAGGCATTCCAGACTCCTTGCAGGGGTTGCCGGTCACGGTGTAATTTTAATTACACGAAATGTGACATTGAATGGTGACAAAGTGTGTCGAGACTAGAAGCCTCTTGGCAGTGAGTCAACGTCGCAATGAGCTCTGTCCGACAGGGGTGTAATAAGAATTACAGTGCAAGGAAATGAGCGTGTGAGAAACGGTACGGCAGTGCTTCCCGAATCCCGCCAGGACCCGGCGGTACGCCAGCGCATCGAATGGGCGGCGGTGCAGGTGTTTGCGGACTCGGAATTTCACCAGGTGACGCTGCAGCAAATTGCCAAAGCGGCGCAGTGCAGCCTGCAGACCCTGTACCGCTACTATGGCAGTAAAGAAGCGCTACTCAGCGCTTGTCTGCACCACGGCCTGGAGCAGTTGGCCGAGCGCATGCTGGATCACCTGGCCGGCATAGACACCTTCCGCGACCGGCTCAGCAAGGTGTTCTGGGTGGTGCTGGATTTCTTCGACCGTAACCCGCAGATGGGCCGAATGATGATTAACTCGGTCTACCCGGGCCGTTGGGGTAGCGATACCACGCCGGGGCAGCAGCGGCTTACCGAGCTGTTTCTGAGCGTGCTGAGTGAGGGGCAGGAGCAGGGCATTCTCAACAGCCAGGTGGCCACGCCGATCCTGCTGGATTTCTTCTACGGGGTACTGCTGCGTATTTCCCAGATGCACTTGCTGCGTGGTCGCCCCGGACGCATGGCGGATCAGCATGGGGTGCTGTTCGACATGCTATGGCGGGCAATAACGGTGTGAACTTGTCGGCCCATCGGGCCAATCGCGGCGCCTGTGCTTGTGGTTTGCCCGGGGCTTTCCTATGTTGATCAGCTCGCAGTAGAACAATGAAGGGTATAGATATGCAGTCAGGCACGGTGAGCAGTAACGGAATCGAGCTTTTTTACGAGAGTCGTGGCCCGGAAAACGGGGAGCCTATTGTCTTTGTCATGGGGCTGTCCGCGCAGATGGTGTTCTGGCCGGAACCGTTGCTGGATGCACTGGTAGAGCGTGGCTACCGGGTGATCCGTTTCGACAATCGGGATGTGGGCAAATCCACCCGTATTCGCAAGCCCTTCAAACAGGGACCGCTGATTGCCTTGCTGCGCTATACCCTGGGTCTTTCCGTGGACAGTGCCTATACCCTGCACGACATGGTCGCCGACACCGTGGGACTGCTGGATGCCCTGAATATCGAGCGGGCCCATTTTGCCGGCGCCTCCATGGGCGGGATGATCAGCCAGTTGATGGCTGCCACCCATCCTGATCGGGTGTTGTCACTCACCTCCATCATGTCCAGCAACAACAGTCCCTACCTGCCATTACCCAAACCAGCGGCACTAAAGACCCTGGTGGCTCCGGGAGTGAAGGTGGAAACCGAAGACCAGTTCGTGGCCTTCGGCCTGGAAATGATGAGCAAGCTGGCCGGCACCCTGCCCCAGGGTCGTGATGAGCTGGAAGCCATGTACCGGGAATGCTGGGCCCGCGGCATCAACCCGCGCGGCATTCGCAACCAGTTCCTGGCCGTGCTGGCTACCGGTGCCCTGACCAAGCACCTCAAACAGATCCGCTGCCCGGCCACCGTGGTCCACGGCGGCGCCGATCCGCTGATCCGCCCTGCCGGCGGCAAGGCCTCTGCCCGTCACATTCGCGGCGCCAAGCTGGTCATCATTCCCGGCATGGGCCATGACTTCCCGCCGTCGGCCATTGACCGGATTGGTGATCTGATTGCGGAGACGGTGGCACGGGCCAATTCGGTGGCGCAGCCGGCGATGGCGTGAGGGCAATGAATAGTTAACAGCTCGCGTGATAGGGCTTTTGTGATTGAGAGGAAAAAGGCCGCGTCCAGAATTTGGGTGCGGCCTTTTTGTTGCTGGGCCTTGGCCCTGGTGACGCTTCCAGGGTGGGCTGTTCAGGCTCGGGACCCGGGGAAGGTGATGACATCATGGATTTTGCCGCTGCCCTGTTGGGCCATGAGCAGTCGTTCCACGCCCATGGCCACGCCGCTGCAGTCGGGGAGGCCGGCCTTCATGGCATCGAGTAAATAAGGGTCGGCATCCATGGGGTGCAGATCATGTTGTTCACGCTGAATATTGTCCTTCTCAAAACGCCGTTTTTGTTCTGCCGCATCGGTCAGCTCCTGATAACCATTGGCCAGCTCCAGTCCCCGGTAATAAATCTCAAAGCGTCTGGCTACGGTAGCGCCGTCTTCGTCTTCATGAGTTTGCGCCAGGGCGGCGGCCCAGCCGGGGAAGTCGGTGACTACGGATAGTTGCTCGGCGGGCAGAGCGGCTTCTACCTGGGTGGCCATGAGGTAGTCCACGGCGGCGGGTTTGTTCAGGCCTTCCGGGGCGCCGTGGGATTCGGCGTGGGCGATCAGGGCTGAATCATCGGCGGTGAGCAGGTCCAGACCGGTGACGTCATGGAACAGGTCGCGGAAGCGGTAGGTTTGTGACCGGGCGTCGGGGAACAGGTCGCTGAACAGGGTCAGGCATTCCTCGACCAGGTCATTCAAGCCAAACCCGGGACGGTACCACTCCAGCATGGTGAATTCGGGATTATGTCGGCCGCCGGCTTCGCCATGGCGGTAGGCTTTGCAGATCTGGTAGATGGGGCCGCTGCCCGCTGCCAACAGCCGCTTCATGTGGTATTCCGGCGAGCTTTGCAGGTAGCCGTAGCCGGGCACCGGAATGCACTGGATGTGTGGATCGCTGACGCCGTAGCGGGCCAGTTGCGGGGTGTCCACTTCCAGTACGTTGCGGGCGGCAAAAAAAGCGCGCGCCGTGCTCAGCAGCTCGGCGCGCGCCTTGATGGCCGCCAGCGAGGCGGTGGGTTGCCAGTCGCTCACGACTAGCTCTTGATGCGACCCACGTAATCGCCGGTGCGGGTGTCCACCTTGACGATCTCGCCTTCCTGCACGAACAGTGGCACACGTACAACCGCGCCAGTGGTCAGGGTGGCGGGTTTGCCGCCGGTGCCAGCGGTGTCGCCTTTCAGGCCCGGGTCGGTTTCCACGATCTGCAGTTCCACGAAGTTCGGCGGGCTGACAGACAGGGGTTCACCGTTGTAGAGGGTGACCTCGCAGATGTCCTCTTCTTTCAGCCACTTTTTGGCATCGCCCACGGCAGCTTCATCGGCTTGCTTTTGTTCGAAGCTGGTCTGGTCCATGAAGTGCCAGAATTCGCCATCGTTGAAGATGTACTGCATGGATACGTCCATCACGTCGGCGCCTTCCAGGGAGTCGCCGGACTTGAAGGTGCGGTCCCAGACCTTGCCGCTACGCAGGTTGCGCAGGCGGACACGGCTGAACGCCTGGCCCTTGCCGGGCTTGACGAATTCGTTCTCGATGATGGCGCAGGGGTCGCCATCGAGCATCACTTTCAAGCCGGACTTGAATTCACTGGTAGAATAGTTGGCCATAAATGTTGTTCCAAAGGTTGATGTATGGCGTCGCAGAGGGTGGCAATCATAACGCAGGACGAAGCTGGTTGGGAGTTGCCGGGCTGGCAGCGCCAGCAGGCGGACCTGATTACCGATCCGGCGGAGCTGCTCAGCCTGCTGGGGCTGGATGCTGAGTCCCTACCTGAAAGCCTTGCGGCGGTGAAGGGTTTCCCCCTGCGCGTACCCCGTGGCTATGTACGATTGATGGAGCCGGGCAACCCGGATGACCCGCTGCTGCGGCAGGTACTCAGTGTGCCGGCGGAGCTGCGCGAAGAGGAGGGCTACAGCAGCGATCCGCTGGAAGAAGCCTCCCACACGCCAGTGCCGGGGTTGTTGCACAAATACCATGGTCGCGCGCTGCTGGTGGTCACCGGTGCCTGCGCGGTGCATTGTCGTTACTGTTTTCGTCGGCATTTTCCCTACCAGAGTCACCTGAGTGGCAAGCGCTGGGATCAGGCGCTGGAATGGCTGGCATCGCGCCCGGATATCCGCGAGGTGATCCTCAGCGGTGGCGATCCGCTGACCCTGAACAATCGTCGCTTGCAGGAACTGCTGACGGCGCTGGCGGAGATCCCCCATCTGCGTCGGCTACGTATTCATAGCCGCACGCCGGTGGTCATCCCCGAGCGGCTGGATGAGCCTCTGCTGGCGCTGCTGTCGGACTCACGCTGGCAGACCGCCCTGGTGCTGCACGCCAATCACTCCCGGGAAATCAGCGATGAGCTGGTGAACCGTTGCCGGCAGTGGCGACGGGAAGGGATCACCCTGCTGAATCAGAGTGTGTTGCTGGCCGGGGTGAACGATTCTGTTGATGCGCTGGAGGGGCTGTCGGACCGGCTCCATGAGGCCGGGGTGATGCCCTATTACCTGCACCAGCTGGATGCGGTGCAAGGGGCGGCGCACTTTGCGGTGCCGGATTCGGTGGCCATGCAATTGCATAGAGAGCTGCGCAGCCGCTTACCGGGTTTTCTGGTGCCAAGGTTATCCCGGGAAGAGCCTGGGGAGCCGGCAAAGACCGTATTGGCGGGTTAGTGCATCCGCCGGTCGGCGCGAACACAACGTTTACAGGTCTGTAACGGTATCGTAAAGTCATGTGACGAAGGACACATAGAAAACAAGAACTACTACTTAATAACTAGAGGGTTCGCCTAACAATTTCTTGCATATTTTATGCCTTGCGGAGTCGTTGGCAGGCTTCTTGGAGAAATTGTTCAGGGTTCCCCATCTGGGTGCCACCGAGATAAGGATTATCTTCATGGAGCAACCAGCCCAAACAGTGCGCTTGAAACTGCCCGAGCAGGATTTGCCGCATCTGACACTTGGCGCTGATCAGCCAAAGAAGCTGCAACAATGGGTTGACGCTCTCCCGGTCATGAATATGGGGGAAACTGCCCGTCAGCTTTATCAGTTCATTCAGGAGCTGAACCGGCTGCACATCGACTCCAAACAGCGCTTTCAGTTGTTGGAAGTGGTGCGCCCTTCCATTTTGCATGTCAGCGATTCCCTGCAGAAACATTACCTGAACCAGTCCCTGGTATTGCCGGATAAGGCCCGCCGGGTAGCTAGCCTGGCTCAGGCCCTGCAGGGGCATCTGGCCAATGGTTACAAGCTGGTGGCCGTGAGGGGCATGCGCAAGCTCAAGGACAAGACAGTCCGGCGTGCAGTGACCACCTCGATCCATCGTGCCATCAGTGCCCTTGGCGATACGCTGTTGCGTTGCTACCAGCTGTACTTCCCCAGCCCTCGCCATCTCTGGCTGGAGCTGCATCAGCTTTATCTGCTGGCGGAACTGCACGGCATCGCGGCCTCGCCGGTGGAAGACGAGAAGGGCAATTCCAGTATTCAGTCTGCCTATGCCCGTTGTCTTTTGTTGGCTACCGCAAAACCCAACCAATTGCGCCAGCAGGAACTGGCAGCCCTGTTCAAGGCCGCGTTCACCTGGGGGGATCTGATCGAGATCAAGACCGCCAGTGATGATGAAGACCTGTTCGTGTTTGATCTGCAGGCGGACCGTCCGCCGATTTATCGCACCCATGCCTCCCAGGCCACGGATAGCTGGCGCTATATTGATTCCACCCGGTTGGTTCAGGCCATCAGTGCCTGGAAAGACGAGCCGCAGAACAGCGATCTGGTCGTGCCCAAGGGGCTTGATGACAGCATGATGGGGCATCTGCAGCAGGTGTGGGGCGCGCTCACCGAGCGGGCCTTCAAGCGCATGGCGGAAAGCGGCGAGATCGAACTCTGCTTCGGACTGGTGGGGGTACATTACTTTTTGTCCGGCAAGGTGCCGTTTGAAACCCTGATTGAACGCGGCAGCCTGTCGGTGATGGGAGACGGGGAGGAGAACAATCCCTTCCTGCGTAATATCAAAGTGAGCACCCGCCAAAAGCAGCACAACGAAGACCCCTGGGCCACGGCCTATCAGTCCGAATTTCCCAATGAAACCATCGATATCGGTAAACCGGACACCTCGCTTCGCAGCGAGGCAGCGCTGCCGCAGAGCTATCACTGCCAGAAGGTCAATGCCAGTCCCGGCGGCTATTGCCTGTCCTGGCAGGGCAATACACCGAGCCTGATGCGCACCGGCGAGTTGCTGGCATTGCGTGATCACCCGGAAGGCCAGTGGATGCTGGCGGTGGTGCGCTGGGTCACCCAGTTACCCAATCATGGTGCCCGCTTCGGAGTGGAGCTGCTGGCCCCGGGAGGCCGGCCGGTGGCGGCACGAGCCCTGCGCAAGCAGGGGGATGACAGCGATTTCATGCGCGCTATCCTGCTGCCCGAATTGACCGGTGTCGGTCAGCCGGCCACCCTGTTGCTGCCCACTGTGGGTTTCAATGAAGGGGTCAAGGTAGAGCTGGTTGAGGCTGGTGAGCCCCGTCGCGTACAGTTGTTGCGCCGTACCCAGGGGGCATCCGGGTTCAGCCAGTACCCGTTCCGGGATATGGCAACCCCTGCTGCTCCCGCCAAGCCGGTGAGCGATGATGATGAAGGTGATCTGGATTCGATCTGGTCCAGTCTATAAAAATTAAGGACGCGCTGATGCGCGTCTGGCCCGTTTGTTATGTTCACAGCGAGGATGCTGTGCGATGGTTTTCTGACATTGGCCGGGTAGCTTTCCATAAACAGAAAACACGAAATCTGCCGCGATATCTCCCGGGAAGGGCCGGTTAGTTCTCTCTTTTTCTGCTGGAAAGTTGCCAAGACAGGGTTGTCAGGCACAATGGTGGGCCGTACGAAAACAGTATGAGTCGTCACCCCATGAGCTATGCCCTGGACAATCTCCGCCTACTGATCGCCCATGATTCACAGGATGAGGCTGAGCAGCTGATGAATATGCTGCGTAATGCCGGTAGGGCGACCCGGGCGCAACTGGCCCTCGGCGAAGATGACTTGCTACGAGCCCTCAAGGGCGGCGCCTGGGAGCTGATGCTGTGCCGGCCTTCCTTTGGTGATGGCAGCTTCGAGTCCGCCATGGCTCATCTCAAGCGTCTGGGTAAGGCGGTGCCGGTGATTCTGCTGGAAAACACCTTTTCTGCCGAGACCGTAAAAGCCGCATTGCTGCAAGGTGCCAGTGGCGTGGTCCCCAATGACGACCGTGACATGCTGACGTTGATGGTGGACCGGGTAGTGGAGAATCTGCGCCTACGCAAGGAGTTGCAGCATTCCGAGATTGCCCTCCATGATGCGGAAAAGCGTCTCTCCCTGCTGATGGACCAGAGCCGCGACGCCATCGCCTATGTGCTCGATGGCATGCATATTCACGCCAATGACAATTATGTGGAATTGTTCGGTTACGAAAGTGCTGACGATTTGGCAGGCGTACCGATAATGGACATGGTGTCTGCGGCCGATCACGACAAGCTCAAAAAATTGTTGCGCAGCCGCGCCCAGGATGAAAGCCAGACCCAGGAACTGGAGTGCAAGGGGGTTAACACCGAGGGTCACGAATTCGATGCGTCCTTTACCTTCTCGTCCAGTACCTACGACGGCGAAGCCTGTACCCAGATCGTGATCCGCGCCGGCGGGGTCGATGAGAACGAAATGCAGGAACGGCTCCATGAGATGAGCCAGAAAGATCAGGTCACCGGCCTGTTCGCCCGCAAATGGTTTATGGATCAGCTCGATGATGCGGTGGCCGAAGCGGCCCGTGAAGGACAGTTGGCTACCGTGCTGTATCTGCGTCTTGATGACTTCGAACAACATCAATCCTCCCTGGGCATTGATGGCGCCGATGAGATTTTGCGGGCGGTGGCAGACTGGCTCGGTGGCCAGGTTGGTGATGCCAAGCTGGCCCGGGTGGATGGCGAGGATTTTGCCGTACTGCTGCCGGTGGCGGACACTGACGAGGCGGAGGAGTTGGCCGAGCGCCTGCGGGCCGGTATTGAAGGGCTGATGCCGGAAGTGGCGGCCAAGACCATCCAGGTAACCGCCAGTGTGGGCGTGGCCTTTGTCCGTGAGGATGCCCGTAGCGGTCAGGGCACCCTGACCACGGCGCTGAAATGTTGTAACCAGGCCCAACGGGAAAACAGTGGCAAAGGCAACAGCATCAAGGTGCACGACCCCATGGATGAGGTGGCTGCCGGTTCTTCCGAAGCCATCGTTATGTTGCTGCGCCAGGCGCTGGAGCAGGGCAGTTTCAATCTTCGCTATCAGCCGCTGATGAATCTGGAAGACGACAGCGAGCACGTGTTTGAAGTGTTCGTTAACCTGCCCCAGAAGCAGGGCGAAGTCATGGAAGCCGGGGAGTTCATTCCGGTGGCTGCCGAGCAGGGGCTGGTGGGCAAGATTGATCGCTGGGTGGTGCTTAACGCCATGCGCGCGGCGGCGACCATGAGTGAACCGGTGAAACTGGTATTCAATATCAATGGCGGATCGCTGGCCGATGCGTCCCTGGCCGACTGGTTGCTCAAGGCCATGCGTGCGGCCAAGATGGACGGTTCCCGCCTGACCTTCCAGCTCACCGAAGGCGATGCCACCACTTACCTGAAGCAGGCCGGCGTGTTTGCCGAGAAGATGAAGAGTGCCGGCTGCGGCATTTCCATCAGCCGCTTCGGCGGTGGCCTGGACCCGTTCAAACTGTTCCAGCACATTCCCGCCACCATGGTGAAATTCGAAGGCTCCTTCACCCAGGATGTGGCCAAGGCAGAAGGCCGCCAGCGGCTCACCGAGATCGTCAAACAGGTGAAACAAGGCAACCGCAAGACGGTGGTAGGTTTCGTGGAATCCGCCGCCCAGATGCAGGCCCTGTGGAGTCTTGGCGGGATCGATTACCTGCAAGGCTTCTACCTGCAAGCGCCGATGGATACGTTGCAGATTCCGGAGTCGGCGTAAATCAGTTAATAGTGAACAGTGAATAGTTAACAGCGACGCGGTTTTGCCTTGTCTGACTTTAAACGCAAGAGGCCGCGCCCAGACGATGGGCGCGGCCTCTTGCGTTTCAAAATCAACAACACTCAGATCGCGAACTGTTAACTATTCACTGTTCACTATTAACTGCCTTTAAGCAGTTCCGCCTGATCCTTGTCTCGCACCCCGATCAGATAAAGAATTCCATCCAGCCCCAGAGTGGAAATCGCCTGCTCGGCATTCTGCTTGACCAGCGGTTTGGCGCGGAAGGCGATGCCCAGGCCGGCTTCGCCGAGCATGGGTAGATCGTTGGCGCCGTCGCCCACGGCGATAACCTGTTCCAGGCTGATGCCTTCCTGGGTGGCGATCTGCTTGAGCAGATCAGCCTTGCGCTGGCCATTGACGATCTGGCCGACTACCCGGCCGGTGACCTGGCCGTTCTCGATTTCCAGCTCGTTGGCGTACACATAGTCGATGCCCAGCAGCTGCTGCAGCCACTGGCCGAACCAGGTGAAGCCGCCGGACAGGATGGCCGTGCGATAGCCCAGGGCACGCAGGGTACTGATCAACCGTTGCGCCCCTTCGGTGAGCTGGATGCGTTCGCGCACCCGCTCCAGGGCCCCTTCATCCAGCCCCTTGAGCAGGGCCACCCGGGCTCGAAAGCTTTCATTGAAATCCAGCTCGCCGCGCATGGCCCGCTCGGTGATTTCTGCCACCTCTTCGCCCACCCCGGCCTCCATGGCCAGCTCGTCGATCACTTCCGAGCGGATCAGGGTGGAGTCCATATCGAACACCACCAGTCGCCGGTTACGGCGGAAGGCGCTGTCGCGCTGGAAGGCGATATCCAGATTGCGTTCGTTGGCGATGCTGAGAAAGGCGGCGCGCATGGCTTCGCCGTCTTTCGGTTCGCCGCGTACGGAAATCTCGATGCAGGCGCGACTGTCCTCGTTGAGAGCCTCTCCTTCCAGATGCACCCGGCCGGACAGGCGGGCGATGCTGTCGATGTTCAGGCCGTTGTCTGCCACCGTGGCGGTGACGTCGGAGAGTTGCTCGGCAGTAATCTTGCGCGCCAGCAGGGTGATGATGTGGCGGTCCTTGCCCTGGCCGGACACCCATTCCTCGTAGCGGTCTTCGTCGATGGGCCGGAAGCGCACATTGATGTTCAGCTTGTGGGCCTCGAACAACAGATCCTTGAGCACCGCCGAGGACTCCGCGTCCGGCGGGGTTTCCACCAGGATACCCAGCGACAGGGTGTCGTGGATCACGGCCTGGCCGATATCCAGGATATTGAGCCGGTAACGGGCCAGAATCCGGGTGAAAGCGGCTGTCAGACCGGGACGGTCACTGCCGGATACCTGAATCAGAATGATCTCGCGCACGCATGGGCTCCCGGGGGCAAGTCAGACAAGCGGAAGGCGGAAGCATTGGCTCCCGCGAAAACCGCGTAAGGGTAGCAGAAATGGTACCGCAAGCGGCAGTGCCTTGGGGATTAGCGATGTTTTACATTGCCGATAGCCTGCAGGGGCATCTTCGCTGCTAAGGTGCGCCGATTCGGTCAACGTCATCTCTCCCTGTCGCGGTATACTGCGCGCGAGCTCAATACTACGGAATGCAACTCTATGTCCCTGTGGGAACAATGGCGGCCATGGATTCGGCAACAACGCAGCCTGCTGCGTGAGTTGATCCTGATGCTGCTGGCCATGCTGGTGGTCGGTGTCTATTTTCTTGAGCACTTCTCCGCGCGTCTGGAGCAAGAGCGCAAGGTACAGCTGCAGGCGCTGGCCGAACAGACAGCCCGCCGGGCGGCCGAGGCGCTGGCCAGCGATGATTCCATCAGCATTAACCTGATCGGTCGGGAAACCGTGCAGCTGGCCCCGGTGGCCGGGGTGCGCTTTCAGGATGCGGCCGATATCCAGGTGGGCCTGACCGGGGTGTCTCGCTCCGATCTGGTTATCTCGGTGCCGGTGGCGCTGCCGGACGGTGAGCTGGCCGGCACTTTGACCCTGCTGGGCGATACCAGTGCCTTGCCGCGCCAGCGGCTGGAAGCCGGCTTTGTGCTGGCCGTATTGTGCCTGTTGTTGCTGCGGGTGGCCGTTGCCCTGATTCAGCAACGCTTGCTGCCGTCACCGCCGGAACCTGAAGCACCGACACCAGTGGAGCCCCCTGCAGCATCACCGTTGGCCACTCCGGCATCGACGCAGGCACTGACCGAGCCCCTGCCGGAAGGCGCTGAGCCACTGGCTCAGCTGCGTCTGAGTATCGTCAATTTCGAACATATCCGTCAGCGTTATACCCAGGCGGCCATGGTCGAGGTGCTGGCAGATTATCAGCGGATTCTCGACAAGGTGGCAGGTATCTATGGTGGCCGGGTAGGCCAGAGGGTAGGGGATCAGGCCGGGCTGTTTTTCTACCAGGAGCCAGCGTCTCGCTGTGCGTTTTCTGCGCTGTGTGCGGGTTTGTTGTTCCTGCGAGTGGTGCGTCTGCTGGCGCCGTTGCGCAAGCAGCAGGGCAAGCCGCCACTGGAATTCAAGGCGCTGGTCACCACTGATGGGGACCAGCAGGAAGCCTGGTCCCTGTGTGTGGCCGGGGTGCCGGGGCGGCTCAATGTGCCGGAATCCCAACTGGCTGCCACCGAGTTGGATGTGAAAGCCTTGTACCAGCCGGAAAAGGCTCAGGTGGTCACCGCTGGTGAGCACAAGGTGCGGCTACAGCCGGTGGAGCAACTGGCTCACCGCTATCAGAACCTGCTGCGCACTCAGGCAGATACCTTGCTGTCCGAAGAAGGCGGTGACGACGAGTCGCCCAGCAGGTAACTGCTCATGGCCCGCTGCACCCGCTGATTAAGATCGGGGATGCCGGTGTTGCCGAACAGCCGATTGAATTCCAGGATGTAGGGGTGGCCATCCACCATGGCCACATCAAAGCCGGCATGGTTGATGCCCAGATAGCGGGCCAGCCCCTCGACCAGGGAAATGGCATTGTCCGGTACCGGCAAATCGGTGCGCACGCGGCCGCCCTGGCTCACGTTGTTCAGAAAGCCCACTCCTTCCCGCCAGTAGCTGGCCACCACTTCCTCGCCCACCACCACCACGCGCAGGTCGCGCACAATGGGCAGCAGTTTCTGGATATAGAGCACGGCTTCGCGCTCCGCATAGTCCAGCAACTGTTGGCGGTTCTCGATCAGGTAGACGCCCATGCCCTGGCTGGAGCGCACCGATTTGGCCACAAACGGAAACCGCCATTGATCCAGCACTTGGCCAATGCCGTACTTGTCGGAAGCCACAATCAGTGTCTCCGGCACATGCTCCGGGCAGGCGGTTTGCAGCGCGCGGGTCATCTCCACCTTGTCATGACCCAGGTGGTAGCTGCTCAGGCTGGGGAAGATGGGGCGCTTGAGCACATAGTGCAGGCTGTTGATCTGCCAGAAACCGGGAAACAGTAACCAGTCCGCTTCCGCCAGGGTCTCGCGGTGCTGGTTCATATGTTCGGGCTTGATATAACGCACGCCGGGCAGGCCCAGGGTGCGGAAAGGATCGAAAGTGATCAGTTTCACGGTGACGATCTCAGAAGAGGAGCGCTTTTTTAAGGCGCTTTGACCGGCTGGTCAATACCCTTTGTCGGTATTCGTCCTTGGCATGGGCGGGGCGGACGGCTAGCCTTGCCCGACTACAAAATGATTGGGAGAGCTGTCGTGACCTTGCCGACATTGGAAAGTGACCTGATTCTGGTGACACATACTGAATCGGTATTGGAAATTACCCTGAATCGCCCGGACAAACTGAACGCCCTCACCGGCGCCATGTACCGGGACATGATCGCCCTGCTGAACGCCGCGGAACAGAGCGATGAGATTCGCGTGGTGCTGTTTGCCGCCGAAGGCAAATCGTTCAGCGCCGGCAACGATCTGGTGGACTTCCTCAATGCCAAGCCCGGTGAAGTGGGTGAGGCGGCGAATTTCATCAAGGCCATCTATGCCTTCCCGAAAGTGGTGGTGGCCGCCGTCCAGGGCAATGCAGTGGGTGTGGGTACCACCATGCTGCTGCACATGGATATGGTAGTGGCGTCTGACGATGCCAAATTCATCACGCCCTTTGCCGATCTTGGCGCGACACCGGAAGCCGGTTCCGCCAAGCTGCTGCCAGACTGGCTGGGCTATCAACGCGCAGCCCGCATGTTGCTGCTGGGTGAGCCCATGCTGGCACAGGAAGCCTTCGAGGCCGGCCTCATTGCCAAGGTAGTCGCCCGCGAAGAACTGCAAACCACTGCTCGCGCCTGGGCTGAAACCCTCGCAAAAAAACCGCCGAAGGCCCTGCGCGAGAGCAAACGTTTGATGCGTCAGGCGATCAGCAAGCCGCTGCAGGATGTGCTGGAGGAAGACCTGGCCCTGTTTGGAGAAATGCTGCAGGGCGATGAGGCCAAGGCGGTGTTGGCGGCCATGGTGAACAAGAGCAAGGGGTAAGAGCAGCTTTGAGCTTCTAGCTGCTAGCGACTAGACGCGGGTTGGCTTGTCAGTAATGGAGAGTCCGTGCCCGCGCCCATGGTTGGGCGCGGGCACGGACATTCAGATCCCCAAGAGTTCTACTGCGCCTCGCAGCTAAAGAACCCCCGCATCCAGCCCTGCTGCCAGATACATCCCCAATTCTTCTACCTGCTGCTCGAAGGCATCCTGCCATTCTCCGCGCAGCACCAGTGGCTCCTGTACCCAGTTCCAGCGCAGGCCGGTGACAATGCTTTCCACGGCTCGACGGGTGCCGGTGCCGTCCTGGCCGGCGCGGATGTAGAGGGCGCAGGGTAACCCCTGTTTTTCTTCCAGTACCGGGTAATAACTGCGGTCGAAAAAATCCTTTAGAGCGCCACTCATGTAGCCCAGATTTTCCGTGGTGCCGAGCAGAATGGCATCACAGTCCAGCACATCCTCGGGCCCCGCTTCCAGAGGCGGCTTTACCGTTACGGTCACGTTCTCGATATCTTCATGGCTGGCGCCCCGGGCGGCGGCGTCGCGAAGTGTCAGCGTATTCGGCGACGGGGCGTGGGCGACGATCAATAGCTTTTTCATGGTCTCGCAACTCTACGCATTTGATAGTGCCAGCATATCAGTTAGGACCGGGCTATCTGTAGGAGCGTGGCTTGACGCATGTCATTGGCCTGGCCATGAAGCAACTGTAGGAGCACCTCTCGAGGTGCGAATCCGAGCCTGGGCGAAGGAACGGTATGCCGATGGCAATGCATTCTTGGACGTGCCGATGTTTCATCCTGGATCGTTGCATTCCGCCTGTTCGCACCTCAAGAGGTGCTCCTACAAAGGACCAGGATTTACGAGTGCGAGAGCTACGTCTCCACATAATTCAACGGCAGGGCTGCCGTATCCACCACCCGCCGCATGACAAAGCTGGAATGCACCCCGCTCACCCCTTCGATACGTGTGATCTGGTTGAGCAGGAAATGCTGGTAGCCATCGATATCCGGCACCACCACTTTCAGTAGATAGTCGGCTTCCTGGCCGGTGACCAGGTAGCACTGTTGCACTTCCGGGTAGCTGGCCACCTTCTCCTCGAAGTTGGCGAAGCGCTCGGGGGTGTGGCGGTCCATGCTGATCTGGATGATCACGGTCAGGTCCAGGCCCAGTTTACGGGCGTCCAGCACGGTCTCCCGTTTGAGAATAATGCCGGCGGCCTCCAGCTTCTGTACCCGCCGGGAACAGGGGGAGGGCGACAGGCCCACGGTTTCCGCCAGCTGCTGGTTGGTGAGCCCGCCATTATGTTGCAGGGCTTCAAGGATGCGCAGGTCAGTGCGGTCCAGTTTTGCCAGTTCCTGCTTCCTCATGATGGTTTTAACCCCTTTTTGTCATTATTGCGCAATATTATTGCCAATAAGGCGGTTTTTGGATGAAAAAAGCAAGCACATTGCCGGTTTGCTGCCGTAAAGTATCTCTCGTGGGGCGATGATGCGAACCGCCAAAAGCGGGCCGCCACTCTTCGTTGCCATCCGTGCCTATCGGCGCGCTGATCGATACCCGAGATCACAAACAGCGAGTTGTTGGCCCAATCCGGCTCACCCCCTGGATTCGGTCGGGAATTCTTCTTCGGGGGGCAGGCCATGCCCCTTTTTGGTTTGAGGAAATGACATGAGCTTTGATCACCGTAAGTACCAGCCTTTCCCGGTTATCGACAAACCCGACCGTCGCTGGCCGAGTCAGCGTATCGAGAAAGCCCCGCTGTGGGCGGCGGTGGACCTGCGCGATGGCAACCAGGCGCTGATCAAGCCCATGTCCGTGGCCCAGAAACGTCGCTTCTTCCAGATGTTGGTGGAGTTGGGCTACAAGGAAATCGAAGTGGGCTTCCCGTCTGCCAGCCAGATCGATTTCGATTTCTGCCGGGCCCTGATCGAGGAAAATCTGGTGCCGGATGACGTACATATCCAGGTGCTCACCCAGGCTCGGGAAGAGTTGATCTCCCGGACCTTTGAATCCCTCAAGGGGGCGAAGAACGCCATCGTGCATATCTACAATGCCACCTCGCCTACTTTCCGCGAGCAGGTGTTCAGCGTGGACAAAGCCGGCTGCAAGGCCATTGCCGAACGTGCTGCCGGCTGGGTGAAAGCCTGTGCCGCGACGCAGCCGGAGACCCACTGGAGCTTCCAGTATTCCCCGGAAACCTTCAGCGCCACGGAAACCGATTTCGCCATCGAGGTGATTGATGCGGTGAATGCGGTATGGCGTCCGGACCAGGGCCAGCGGGTGATCATCAACCTGCCGGCCACCGTGGAGGTGAGCACGCCCAATGTGTTTGCCGACCAGGTGGAGCTGGTGCATGACAATATTCAGTACCGCGAGCATGTGATTATCAGTGTGCATACCCACGATGACCGTGGCTGTGGCGTGGCGGCCGCAGAAATGGCGGTGATGGCCGGGGCCGACCGGGTGGAAGGGACCTTGCTGGGTAATGGCGAGCGTACCGGTAACATGGACCTGGTCACCGCTGGTATGAACCTGTACAGCCAGGGCATCGACCCGCAAATCGACTTCTCGCAGATGAAGGAGATCATTGCCCTGGTGGAAGAAATCACCGACATCCAGACTCACCCGCGTCATCCTTATGCCGGTGATCTGGTATTCAGCGCCTTCTCCGGCAGCCACCAGGATGCCATCCGCAAATGCCTGGCCCGTTATCAGGAGGGCGATATCTGGCAGGTGGCGTATCTGCCCATTGATCCGGCGGATGTGGGGCGTCGCTACGAGGAAGTGGTGCGCATCAACTCCCAGTCCGGCAAGGGCGGGGTCGCCCATGTGCTGGAGCGGGATTTCGGTATCGACCTGCCGCGCTGGTTGCAGCAGGAGCTGGCCGGGGTGGTGCAGCGCGATGCGGAAGAGGATGGTGGCGAGATCACCAGCGAGCGGGTGCATCGTCGCTTCAATAGCGATTATCTGAATGTGCCGCTGGGCTGGATGTTGCGTTCCTATGACCTGAATCGCAGCAACGATCAGGTGCAGGCCCAGATCAGTATTGGCGACTCCAGCCAGCCGGTCACCCTGTTGTCCGGCCGCGGTGACGGCGCCATGTCGGCACTGGTAGATGCCCTCAACCGTCGTATCGGTGGCGAGGTGAAGGTGGTGTCCTTCGATGAGTATTCATTGGGCGATAACACCGAAGCCAACGCCATGGCCTGTGTGCGGGTTCAGGTGGGGGAAACGGTGCAGAGTGCTGTGGCTACCGCTGCCGATACGACCGCGGCTGCGCTGCAGGCGATCCTGTCGGCCGTGGGCAGGGTGCAGGAAGGTAGTGAACAGTTAATAGTGAATAGTTAACAGCGGCGCGAGGTCGCGTCGATTGAGCTGAAAACGAAGAAGCCGCGCTCCTGGTAGGGGTGCGGCTTCTTGTTTTTGTGGGAGCATGGAGTTTGGCCGGCTTAGCGTAGAAAGGCGCTCAACACCCGCCCCAGTAACCGCCGGGCATCCTCAAACCGTTGTTCGTCAGCCAGCATGCTGGCGCGGGGTTCCACCCAGGGGCCGTCTGCCAGGTCTTCCGGGCAGGCATCGCAGAGGGCGGCGGCATTGTCGGCCTGCAGTTCCAGGTGAAACTGTAAGCCCAGCACATTATCGCCATAACGAAACGCCTGATTGGCGCAGCCTTCGCTTTCCAGCAGGTGTACGGCACCGTCAGGAATGGCGAAGGTGTCGCCGTGCCAGTGCAGCACCGGCGGGGCGCCGGCAAACAGTTTGCCGATGCTGTCGGACTTGCCGGCACTGGTGGGGTAGACCGGAAACCAGCCGATTTCCCTGTCCCGGTTGGCGGTCACCGGGGCGCCCAGCACACGGGCAATCAGTTGGGCGCCGAGACAGATGCCCAGCACTTTCTTGCCGGCGGCGATGCTGTCGCGAATCAGCGCCTTTTCCGGGGCCATCCAGGTATGGCTGTCATCATCATCCGCCCCCATGGGGCCGCCCATGACCACCAGCACATCAAACTCGGTGGTGTCAGGGAGTGAGTCGCCCTGAAACAGCAGCGACTGGCTAATGGTGGCGTCGCGCTCGCGGAACCAGGCTTCCATGGCGCCCAGTTGTTCGAACGGGACATGGGACAGGTAATGGATGCGCATGATCTTTCCCTTTAATGCTCAAGCGGGCGGTTACAGCGCGATGGCCTGAAACCCGGCCAGCGGCTGGTTGCTATCATCGAACAGGGTGAGTAACTCGCCGTCGATACGGAAACCCCGGGCCGCTTTCAGAGCCTGCAAAAAGGCCTGTTCGCCTGCCATATCCGGGCAGGCCTTGCGGGTGGTCGCAATGGCGCCGAAGGATAGGGTGCCGTCGCCGAGTTGGTAGCTGCCGTTGAGGCCGTTGCAACCGGCATTGCCATGCACGTTGCCTTCACCGTCCAGGGTCAGGTAGGGCTGTTGTTGGCTCGCCTCAAGGGTCTTGTTACCGAGCGCACTGAGCTGCCAGCGGGTGTTGGTCAGCGCTGCGCCGGGCAGGCGGCAGTCGTTATAGCCGCTTTCCAGGGAAAAGCTTTCCACGATGATGCCGTTCTGGGTGCTGCCTTCCTGTTCGCCGGGTACCTTGCGCAGCAAGCCGCTGACGGTGGCCACGCGTGGCTGCAGCGGATACTCGCGGGCAGTTTCATAGGCGTCGGTCAGGTCGTCGCGCTGGGGGCCGGCCAGTTGCAGGCGGCGATCGCTGTTACAGAGGATCAGGCTGGTGGTGCCGTACTGGTATACCAGAGCGCCGCGAAGGGTTTCGCTGGCCGTCATTACTGCACTGAGGGGCAGGGTAATATCGGCAAACTGGCCCCGGGTAACGACCAGAGGCGTGGGCTCGGACTGGAAGAACAGGCCGCCGTCGGCAAGGATCTGGCTGCGCACCTGATAGTCGCTATCCGCGTTCACTGCGCTGGCCGGGTAATAAAGCCGGAAGGGCTGACTGAGCGCATCGCTGGTCAGGGGGATCAGGCGGCGGATCACCTCCTCGTCGTTGCTGGTGAGCAGGGAGACGGTCAGCACTGCCTTGTCGGGTAGTTCGCTGTCCTCGGGGAGTTCCACCTTGCCGCTGAGATGGCCGACGGCGTCGTTGGCGCGTTGATAGTCGCCGGTGAACAGGGGGCTGTCGGCTTGCTCTTCTTCCCCGCTAGATTGGGAGGAAGGGCTGAGGCTGAGTGTGTCCTGCAGTTGTTCGCCGCTGGCGCTCTGGGTTTCTACCGCCAGCTGGCTGTTATCCAGATAGTGGAAGGTGAAGGTGCCATCATTGTTTTCCCAGGTCAGGCCCTGGCGCTGCTTGTCGGCGGGCAGGTAGAAATCGCCGTTTTCTTCCAGTACCAGTGTCTGTTCGCCGTTTTGCCAGGCGCCCACCAGCGGGTTGCTGGTGTCATTGGTGGCCGGTGACGAGATCGGCGGAGTCCGGCTGTCGTTGTCGCTGCAGCCCAGCAGGGCCAGGCCGGTCAGGCAAAGTACTACAAACTGCTTCATTGCGTTTTTCCTTGGCGAGGGTCGGGTTCAGACGGCTGTGGCAGCGGCAGGTTCCCGGGATCGGGGATGCGCACCAGTGCCATTTGCTCCTGAATCCAGTTGGCCCGTTGTTGTACATAATCGGTCGGGCCTTTGAAATCATAGTAATTGGGGCGTGGCAGCATGGCCGCCAGTTGCGCCGCCTGGTCGATGCTGAGTTCGGCGGCGCTGACCTGGAAATAGTGTCGGGCGGCGGCTTCTGCGCCGTAAATCTGGTGGCCCCACTGGGCCACATTCAGATACAGCTCCAGAATGCGGCGTTTGCTCAGGCCGATTTCCAGCATCAACGCAATCAGGGCTTCCTGAACCTTGCGGGTATAACTGCGTGCGCCGGAAAGATACAGGTTCTTGGCCAGTTGCTGGGTGATGGTAGAGCCACCGGCCACCGGCTTGCCCGCTTCCATGTTGCGCCGCAGGGCGTAACGGATGCCTTGCCAGTCAAAACCGCTGTGGTTGGTAAACTGAGCATCCTCGGAAATCAGTACCGAGCGCTTCAGGTAATCGCTGATCTGATCGTAGTCCCGCCAGTGCTGCTGCACCTGTCCCTGAGCCTTGGCCCGCTGCATATAGGCGCTGCCTTCCGGATTGTGGTGCTGCAGGCGCAGTACCTGCCCCAGATACCAGAGCTGGGACAGGGCAAAGGCCACAAACAGCAGGGCGAGGCATTGTAGGGCACGGTATCGGAGCGTCATGGTCTGCACAGCCGGGTAGGCGATACTCCTTTTGCGGGAAGCGATTGGCAAGCCGCAGGCGAATGTTCGGGTCGGAGGCCCTCTGATAGTCACCCAATTGTCGGTGAAAGTTCCGGTTTTGTCAGGTGACGCTGGCAAGTAAGGGGCGAGCAGTTCAAAAAGTGAACAGGTGGTCAGGAATCATAATAACCAACAATGGACGTGAACCATGCAGGCTTTGCTGATTGGGGCAGCCGTGGGGGTGGTGGCCCTGGCGGTCATTTTTTTCCGCCGCGAACGCGCTGGGCGAGCGGCCCTGGCGGAACGGGAGAAGCGTTTCAGGCTGACCATGGAGGGTGCGGCGATTGCCATGGCGCTGATGGGCCCGGACGGTCGCTGGCTGGCGGTGAATCGGGCCCTGTGCCGTCTGACCGGCTACCGGGAAGAGGAGCTACTGGCGAGTTCCTTCCAGCAGCTGATCTACCCTGATGACCTGCAGGATGATCTGCAGCAACTGGGTTTCTTGCTGGCAGGCCGGGTAGACACCCTGCGTCTGGAAAAGCGCTATGTCACCAAGGCCGGTGAGCTGGTCTGGGTGCGCCTGTCCATTGCCGGAGTGAGTGAAGACGGTAACGTTCGCTATCTGATCGTTCAGTGCGAGGATATCCAGGCCGCGAAGGAGGCCGAGCATGCCCTGGCGGAAAGCCGCCACCAGCTGCAACTGGCGCTGTCTGCCGGCGGCGTGGGGATCTGGCAGTACAACACCGTCACCGGCCAGTTGGACTGGGATGAACGCACCTACGAGATGTATGGGGTCAAACCTGGCGAGGAGGGCGAGGGTACCCTGAAAATCTGGTACGACCGCATTCATCCGGACGACCTGGCCCATCTTCGGCCCAGACTGCAAAAGGTGATGGATGCTCCCGGCGAGCTGGACGGGGAATTCCGTATCCTTACCCCGGCTGGCGAAGAGCGCTATATCCGCGCCCGTGCCGAGACCATCCTGGTCGGTCCGGACAAGGTGCCTCTGATGGTGGGAACTAACTGGGATGTGACTGCCGAACGGACTATGCAGCACTCACTGGCCCACGAGAAGGAAAGCCTGCGGGTGACGCTCAACTCCATTGCCGACGGGGTTATCGCCACGGATCAAGGCGGGCGGATTACCTTCATGAATCCGGTGGCAGAATCATTAACTGGCTGGCGGGAACGGGATGCCGAGGGCCGGCCCGTGGATACGGTGCTGCAGCTTAGTGATGAAGAGGGGCGCCCCACGCTCACCAATCCCATTGCCGTGGCCTTGCGCGGCGGCGACATGTGCTTTTTGCGCGAGGACTGTTTTCTGCTGAGCCGCGATGGCAGCCGCTATGAGATCCAGGATTCGGCCGCCCCGGTGAAAACCGCCGAAGGTGAGGTGAAAGGGGCGGTGATGGTGTTTCGTGATGTGAGCGCCCGTCGGGCCATGCAGAAGAAGCTGCGCTATCACGCCACCCATGATGCGCTGACCGGCCTGACCAACCGGCGCGAGTTTGAAAATACCCTGCAGCAGACACTGGATGAAGGCATCGCCGAGCAGAGCGTGTTGTGCTTTATCGATCTGGATCGTTTCAAGGTGGTTAACGATACCGCCGGGCATGTGGCCGGTGATGCCCTGTTGCGCGAATGTGCCCGGGTCATTGGCCGGCAGATTCGCGACGGGGATGTGGTGGCCCGACTGGGGGGCGACGAGTTCGGCCTGTTGCTGCGTAGCTGCCCGTCAGACAAGGCCGTGCAGATTGCCGAACGGCTGATCGCGGCCCTGGGAGACATCCGTTTTGCCTGGAAAGATTCCCTCTACGATATCGGTGCCAGCGTCGGCCTGGTGCAACTGGATGGCAATCTGATCAGCGTGGAAGAGGCCATGAGTCGGGCAGACGTGGCCTGCTACGCCGCCAAACACCGAGGCCGCAATCGGGTCTCTGTGTACACCCCGGATGACAGTGAAGCATCCCGCCGGCATCTGGAGCTGCAGATGGCCGCAGGCCTGCGCGAGTCCCTGGAGTCGGATCGCTTTCTGCTCTATGCCCAGGAAATCCGGCCCATCGGTGGGGAAACGGATGCCTCACACTACGAAATCCTGTTACGCCTGCGCGACCGCAACGGCGACATTCTCAACCCTGGTGCCTTTATACCCGCGGCAGAACGTTACCAGATGATGCCGCACATCGATCGCTGGGTGCTCACTCAGCTGCTGGTTACGCTCAGCGAAGAATTGGCAGCCCTGCCCAACCTGCATCTGGCGATCAATCTGTCAGCCACCTCCCTGGATGATCCCACCTTTATTCCGTTTCTGGAGGAACTGCTTGATAGCACCACGGTGGCGCCCGAGCGGCTTACCTTCGAGATCACCGAAACTACCGTGGTCAATCAGCTCTCCAGTGCCAGCGAATTGCTGGCGCGGATTCGCCAGAAGGGCAGCAAGGTGGCGCTGGATGACTTTGGCAGTGGTTTCAGCTCGTTCAATTATCTCAAGCATTTCCAGGTGGACTTCATCAAGATCGATGGCAGTTTCGTGCGCAACCTGCTCTATTCCAGCGTGGACCGCACCATTGTCGAGTCCATCAGCGAAGTGGCCCATCGGCTGGGCGTGCAAACCGTGGCGGAATACGTGGAAGATATCGCCATGATCCCGGTGCTGGAGAAGGCCGGTGTGGATTTCGTACAGGGCTACGCCATTGGCCGTCCCCAACCGCTGACCATGCTGTTCGAGCAGCTGGTGGCTTCTTCGTTACTCCAGGGACGGCAGTTGCGGTTGGTGAATCGGGACGCTTGAGTCTGACAGAACTTGTTGGCGCCTTGCGAACAAGGCGCCAACATTAAGGGTTACTCCTTGCCTAGGGCGGGCGGCGTCAGGCTGTCATCCGCCTTCCACTTTTCCAGTTCCCGGGTCATGGAGGGTTGCGTGGTTTCTTTTTGCAGGTCCCGGGCCTGTTGCTTGAGTCGCCCGCCGGCATCATCGCGGCGGCTGCCGCGAAGCCGGGTCTGCGGCACACTGCTCAGGCCGTCATAATCCACCCCGTAGTCATAGTCCTCCTCATAGACATCATCACCACGGATATAGTCATAACCCTCGGCATGCACGGTGCCGACCAACAGACTGGCCGCCATCAATACGATTCGCACCATCGGCTTTCTCCCTGTCGGTTCCGTACTGGGTGGGACAGGATCACCCGGGCCGGGTTCCTTCACCCGGCGGCCACTCCCCTGACGGCATTCTTGAGCTTTAAGATGTTGAGGGAGAGGTCGTGAAAGTCGGAATCATTCTGGGTGACCAGCTCAGCCTGTCCCTGCCCACGCTGCAGGCGTTGGACAAAACGCGAGACCGGCTGGTGATGGCGGAGGTACCCGCCGAGGCCACCTATGTGGGCCATCACAAACAGAAGATCGCCTTTATCTTCAGCGCCATGCGCCACTTCGCCGCAGACCTGCGCGAGGCTGGCTGGCAACTGGATTACTTTGCCTACGGCGAGCATGGCCATGCCAGCCTGCCTGAGGTGCTGGGCCCGCTTTGTGAGCAGGCTGAGGAGTTGGTGGTTACCCACTGCGGCGAATATCGTCTGCAGCAGCAGATCGATGAGCAATGGCCCGGGCAGTTGTCCTGCCCTGTCACCTGTCTGGAAGACAGTCGATTCCTCTGCTCCCCGGCCTTCTTCCGGCGTTGGGCCAGCGGCAAGAAACAGCTGCGCATGGAGTTCTTCTACCGGGAAATGCGCCGCCACACCGGCCTGCTCATGGAAGGGGGTGAGCCGGTGGGCGGGCAGTGGAATTTTGATGCCAGTAACCGCAAGGCCTACAAGGGTGAGGTGCCCTTGCCTGTGGATCTTTCTTTCCCCCGCGATGCCATCGACGAGCAGGTGTTGGCGCTGGTGGAACAAGCGTTTCCGGAACACATCGGCAACCTGACGGATTTTCGCTGGGGCACCACCGCCGCCCAGGCACAGCAGGCACTGGCACACTTTATCGAACAGCGGCTCCCGCACTTCGGTGATTTTCAGGATGCCATGGTCACCGGGGAAGACACCCTCTTTCACAGCTTGCTGTCACCCTACCTGAACATTGGCCTGCTGGACCCGCTGGCGGTCTGCCAGGCCGCGGAGCAGGCCTGGTGGGATGGCCTGGCGCCGCTTAATGCGGTGGAAGGGTTTATTCGCCAGATACTGGGCTGGCGGGAATATGTGCGCGGCATCTACTGGCTGTTGATGCCGGATTATGCAGCGGAAAACCGCCTCAACAATCAGCGCTCGTTGCCCGGTTATTACTGGAGCGGTAATACCCGCATGCACTGCATGTCCGAGGCCTTGCGCAATACCCTGGACCACGCCTATGCCCATCACATCCAGCGGTTGATGGTCACCGGCAATTTTGCCCTGCTGCTGGGAGTGCTGCCGGAAGCCATTTGCCAGTGGTACCTGGAGGTGTATGCAGATGCCTACGACTGGGTGGAGCTGCCCAACACCCTGGGCATGGTGATGCACGCCGACGGTGGCTACCTGGGCAGCAAGCCTTATGCGGCGTCCGGCAGTTATATCAATCGCATGTCGGATTACTGCAAGCACTGCCAGTACAACGTCAAAACCGCTAGTGACGATGACAGCTGCCCGTTCAACAGCCTCTACTGGCATTTTATTCATCGTCATCGCGGCCAGTTCCAGCACAACCACCGCATGCGGATGATCTATCGCAACCTGGATCGCATGGATCCGGCCAAGGTCGGCGCCATGCTGGATCGGGCGGAACAATTGCTGGCGGACCCGGAGGCCCTGTGAGTAGCGTCGGGAAAGGCAATATGATGGCGTGGTCCTACGCAGCCTGTTTCCTTCCAGCGGTGGAGGCGGGCACCGAGGGCAAGGCCAGCGCTGCAGGAATGATCGACAAGTCACGCGCTTTTGAGCTGGCCATTGTGCAGGCAGATGCTGGCGAAAACTGCTGTAGCTGGGTCTAACCCTGCTGGCGCTCAGCTAGAACGAAAAAACCACCGCAAGCGGTGGTTTTTTCGTTTCAGGGTACGGTGTCCTTAACGTGGATTCGCCAGCAGCGTATACGCGCCGGAACCGCTTTCTGCGGTCACTCGCCAGCGGTAGGTGCCGCTGCCCACCGAGCCGCTCAGCTCTGCTACACCATTCTGCGGTTGAGCGCTGCCCACCTGGGACCAGCTGCAGCCGAACAGGAAGAAGCAGCTACGTTGCTCCAGTGCCAATGAGAAGGCACCACCGGCAGGGCTGTACAAAAAGGCTTCCACATTGCCGCCGCCGAAGCTGAAGCCACCGGAGGGCAGGGTCACGGAGCCACCGTTGCCCAAGCTGCCTTCATAGCGAGTGCATTCCGGGCAAGGGTTACTGGTGTCTTCGCTGGTCACGCTCTTGTCGATGCTGGCGGTCTGGTTGGCGGTGTCGGTGACGGTCAGCGTCACGGTGAAGTTGCCCGCAGTGCCGTAGTCATGACTGATCTGTTCGCCGCTGGCCACATTGCCGTCGCCCAGGGTCCAGTCCCAGGCGGCCACGCCATTGTCATCGCTGCTGCCGCTGGCATCGAACTGGCAGACGGTGCCGCTACACTGGGCCGTAAAGGCGGCCGTGGGCAAACGATCCGTCACTGTGCCGCCGTCGTCTTCAGCCACCTGCAACAGGCGGTTGGGCGATTGGCTGCCGGGATTGCTGATCATGCCGGTGGCGCTGCCATCGACCAATGCCGCGAACACCTGCTCAGGGCTGGCGCTGGGATTCGTTGCCAGATACACGGCCGCTGCACCGGCGGCATGAGGGGCGGCCATGGATGTGCCGTTCAGGCGTGCGGTCTGGGTGTCGGATTGGTACCAGGCAGAGGTAATGTCGCTACCCGGAGCAAACAGGTCCACACAGGCGCCGAAATTGGAGAACGAGGAGCGCTGGTCTGTGCGGGTGCTAGAGCCGACAGTGAGAGCTTCGGCCACCCGGTTGGGGGAGCCGTTACAGGCGTTGGTGTTGTCGTTGCCGGCGGCCACCACCATGCTTACCCCTGCGGAGACCGCATTGCGCACGGCGGTATCCAGGGCGCTGGAGCTGCCACCCCCCAGAGACATATTGGCGACGGCGGGTTTGCGGTGATTGCCGGCCACCCAGTCCACCCCGGCAATGACGCCGGAATTGCTGCCGCTACCGTTACAGTCGAGGACTCGCACGGGGGCAATCTGTGCCTGCTTGGCCACCCCGTAAACGGTGCCAGTGGCCGTGCCGGCCACATGGGTGCCGTGCCCATTACAGTCGTTGGTATTGGCCGGGTCGACGCTGCCGCCACCAAACAGGAAGCCGCCGCCACTGCTGACAAAGTTACGGCCGGGGCTGACCCGTCCGCTGAATTCGTTATGGCTGGCGCGCAGACCGGTGTCGATCACATAGACGGTGACATCGCTGCCGGCGCTGTTGGGGTACTGGTAGCTGCCATCCAGCGGCAGTGCCGGCTGATCTACCCGGTCCAGGCCCCAAGTGGCGTTTGCCTGGGTGGCGATGGCCTGTACCCGACGGTCCTGTTCCAGGCCGATCACGCCGGGCAGCTGGCTCAGCAAGGTGGCCTGCAGATCCGTTAGCCGCACTGTCATGCCAGTGAGCGCATGCTGGTAAGTATAAAGCACGTCGCCGCCACCCACCGTGGCCAGCAAGGTGCGAATGGCCGTGGTCAGATCCGTAACACCAAGGCGCTGAATAATGTCCGGGGCCAGGGTCACGATGTATTGATTGTCGATGACCTCATTCTGCGTCTGCTGCGCAAAAGACGGTGAGTCATCGGCCCATACCGGGCTGAGCACGCTGCCACCCAGTAGCGCCGCCAGCAGGGCGCCAATACCTGTTTTTCTCTGCATGAAGATCCCTCCAAAAAGTCGTGCCCTGACGCTAATTAGTACGGGTGTATCTCTCTATGCAATGGGTGTGTTTTTTTGTTGCGATGAAGAGAGTTCAGTAGGGTGGAGGCAGCATGATTGCTGGGCAGGAAGCATTTTGTGATCTGAGTGTGAAGGCAGGGTGAGTGAAGGGCTAAACCAGTCCGCCCAGTGCCGACACGGTTTTCCAGGCGAGCATCTGCATGTGCTGGGAGTTCACCGATGGCCGTGCCATACAGGCAAACACCATATCGTTCACCGGCCAGATACAGAGGCATCCTTCCCGGCAGCGGATGAAGATTTCTTCGCTGTGCCCCAGGCGTAACCCGTCGAGTACCCGGTCACAGGCTTTTTTCATCTCGAAGAACAGCGCACTCTGCTCGTCATAATCCAGCCCCTCACCGATATGCACTACCGGTAGACCATCATGGCTGATCAGCGATACCAGCAGGATGTCATCGGAGGAATCGTGGAGAGCCTGCAGGGGCGGGGTAAGGGTGGTGAGCTTCATGGTTGTTATCCCTGCATGGTGGCTTTCAGGTCAGCTTAAGGGCAGGGGTAACGGGAATCAAAGCCAATAACGGTGTCGCCCGTTATTGGCTGGTGAAAGTCGCCGTGTGTCCGATTTACGGCCGCTGGTTCGGCTCGCCATCGGCAAGTCGAATAGGGCTATTACGATTGGCCGAATACCGTACTGAGCAAGTAAAGGGTATAGCTAACGTAAGCTGCCAGCAGCAAGGTGCCCTCAATGCGGTTAATGCGTCCTTGCCCCCGGAACCCGTAACCGATGACGAATAACGACAGCGTCAGCGCCGCCATGACCAGCATGTCCCGATTGAGGACCTCGGGCCCTACCGCCAATGGCTGAATGGTACCGGCGATCCCCACCACGGCGAGGGTGTTGAACAGGTTGGACCCCAGGATATTGCCCAGAGCAATATCGTGCTCCCCCTTTCTGGCGGCAATGATCGACGATGCCAGCTCCGGTAGCGATGTGCCCACCGCGATAATGGTCAGGCCGATAATCAGGTCGCTCACCCCGAACCCATGGGCGATTTCTACCGCCCCCCAGACCAGCACGCGGGAGCTGACAATCAGCAGCACCAGCCCGGCCACCAGCC
>NZ_JBNPEC010000037.1:0-12991 GCF_051117345.1 Alcanivorax sp. | reverse complement strand
CTCCTCGAGAAACGATGGCAACTCGTCCCGCGCTCGCGCGATCGCCGCCTGCATCTCCGGATCATCCTTCGCGAACCCCGCCGTCGGCGCTCGCCCCCCGCGCCCTCCACCGCCACCAAACAACCGGCGAAACAAATCTGACATACCCATGGCAGACGCTTCTAACCGCTCATTCCTCCCCGCGAAATCCCCCACCTGGGGGATATGACACGACCGCGCGAGACACGCAAGCAACCACATCTCCGACTGACCCACATGTTCTTCTTCGACGCCCCGCCGCGCGCTACACCCACCAGCGGCGCCCGGTCATTCGACGCTTCCTTCAACATCAACGACCCACCTCCGCCAACGGTGGCCCATGACGACGCGCCTTCCCCAATGACCACTCCTGTGCGCACGGAAGCGGTCGGTGCGCGCACTTTCCAATCTTTTTCTCCACCAACCCCCAATACCCCCGATCAATCTGACCATCGCCGCGGTAATCACAAAGTGAGGACCAAATCCCCCCCCACCCTCACCCCCCCCCACCCACCCCTCCGGCGGCCCCGGCATCTCCCTGCCCCTGGGCCAGACTGACGATGGCCTGCCCATAGGCGTCCAGCTCTCTGCCGCCAACGGTGAAGATGCCCTGCTGCTGGCCCTGGCCTTCGAACTGGAAGAAGCCCATCCCTTCCAACACCTGGGTAGGGTGCACTGAGCCCAAGGCGAACTGCACCATCACCCCGCCCACAGTGAATGACAGGCAGCAGGGCGACACGCGCGCCGCCCTTCACGCAACGCAATCGGCAGTGGCAGCCCCACGGCAAACGCACCGGCAAGGCCCGGGCAACCTTCAAAAACCCTCTTGCCCACTGTGGGAAGCGATGCTTGCATCGCGAAGACGATCAGGATGATTCAGCCTTTTACCGGGCCCCCCTAGCGAAACTGACTCGGCGACACCCCGTACCATTTCTTGAACGCCCGGGAAAACGCACTCACTTCCGAGAACCCCAACAGAAACGCCATCTGCGTTACCGTCATTCCCGGCGTGCGCAGGTGGCGCTCCACCAACGTCTTGCGAGTGTCTTCCACCAGTTGTTTCCAGCTTAACCCCTCATCGGACAACCGCCGCTGCAGGCTGCGGGTACTCAGGCAATATTCCGCCGCCGCATCCGCCTGGGCAGGCTCGCCATCCGGCAACCGCTGTTCGATCCACAAGGTGAGCCGACTGGACAGGGACGCCTGTTCGCTGGCCGCCAGGCGTTGCGCCAGGGTGGCATCCAGCATGGTCGCCAGTTGCACATCGCTGGCCGCCAGCATGTGCTGGGCGTTGGCCTTGTCGAAGGCCAGGCTGTAATGGTCCGCCACCGACACCTCACAGCGAAAATACCGGGCCATGGCCTGGCGCAACGCCGGGTCCAGCCACTCCGGCGCGCACACCGCCACCGAATTATGGTCCCGATGAATGCGAATGCGCAGCAGGCGCACAATGGTGGCCATCACAAACACGATGGCCTGGGGATGGGGCTGGTGATCGGTGTTGGAGGTGAAACGCAGTGCCACACTGTCGTCATCGGCAATCAGCTCGGTGGCCACCAGGTCGCTGATCAGGCGATGAAAGCGGGTAATGCGGTTGAGCACACTGTACAGATCTCCCCCCGCCGCCACCGCCAGGCCCAGCGCGCCGAAGGTGTTGTACTGGGCATGGCGGGCCACCTCGATGGCCATGGCCGGGTCGTTCAGCTCGCGCACACAATCATCCAGCAAGGCCGTGGACACCGCCGCATCCAGCCGGGCCTCCGGGTCCTGCACCATCTGCGGCTCCAGCCCGTGGCGGCGCAGAATGGCATCACTGTCCAGCCCCCGCTCATGCAACAAATGCACTAACGGCCCCATTAACAGCGCTGCCGCCTGTTTTTTTTCTGACATTGGCGTCCCCGGTCAAACGGTTGGCGGGCAAAGGCGAGTTTTCCTTCCCTGCCCCGCCTACAGTGATTGCCATCGAGAAATGGAGGTTTCCCATGGCTACAGCACCTGCTCGCGGCAAGTCCGCAACAGATAAAAAAATTCAACGTGAAATCATTGCCATCAGTGATGATGTACGACAAAAACACGGTTGGCTCAAACACCAGAACACCATCGGCCTGAGCATCTTCAGCATTGCCGTGATTGGCACTGTCGTCAACGCCGTTCTCTACCTGCAAGGCATCATGCCCGGTTGGGCCGTGATCCTGCTCACCGCATTTTGGACCTCGCTGCTGCATGAGCTGGAGCACGACCTGATTCACCTGATGTACTTCAAGAAGAACAAGTTTATGCACAACCTGATGATGACCGGCATCTATCTGCTGCGCCCCAACGTCATCAACCCGTGGATTCGTCGCCACCTGCACTTCCATCATCACAAGCATTCCGGCATGGAAACCGACCTGGAAGAGCGCGGCATTACCAACGGTGAAAAGTGGGGCCTCAAGCGCCTGCTGATGGTCGGCGACGGCATGCTCGCCGTGTACCTGCGCGCCGGTCAGTATCTGACTGAACCCGCTCGCCTGTTCAAACGCGGCCTGATCAGCAAGCAGGACGTGAAGAACGTACGACTGATCGGCCTGGTCAGCTACAGCCCGCTGGGCATTGCTGCCCACGCCATCTGGCACTTCTTCGTGCTTTACCACCTGGCCAACGGCGTGGCCTGGCTCGCCGGCACCAGCATCGCCTGGCCGGAAATGGTCACCGCACAACTCAGCTGGATCACCCCGCTGGTCGTGGTACTGATCGCCCCCAACATGCTGCGCACCTTCTGCCTGCACTTCATCTCGTCGAACATGCATTACTACGGCGACAACGAACCGGGCAAGATCACCGAACAATGCCAGGTACTCAACGTCTGGTGGCTGTGGCCCCTGCAGGCCTTCTGCTTCAACTTCGGCAGCACCCACGCCATCCACCACTTCGTGGTCCGCGACCCCTTCTACGTACGGCAGATGACCGCCAAGCGGGCCCATGTAGTGCTGAAGGAGAATGGCGTGAGGTTCAATGATCTGGGCACATTCCGTCGAGCCAACCGAATGCACGAGAAACCGCAAGCTGCCTGATAGTCACGACTTACCAACATGAAGCCCGCCTTGTGCGGGCTTTTCTGTTTTCAACGGAAACAGCCCCGCTTGCGCACCAAACCAGATACTATTTTCTTTTAAATCAAGCACCTTGCTGACATCCACTGGAAGAAAATCCTCCAAGAGTTATATAGAACGTTCTGCATAACTCCGTGTAGGAAATTAGCTATAGCACCCCAACCTGCTGTTATGGCAGGCTTTTCATTCTAGTAGGGGAGCACGGTTCCAGAGTTATAAGGAACCGGGTTATGCGGAACGTTCTAATTAATACGCTGTTAAATGCTATGGCAATCTGGAAAGAAAAATATATTGAAGAGCATCATGATAATGCCATGTATGGCTGCGAAGCACCTAGCTTCGAGCCCAGATCGGATTATGACAATATCCGAGATAACTGGGTTTATTTTGTAGAGGCATGTGGCTTTACCTTTCAATTTCTAAATCTCGCCCAACTGTCAGAGTGTTTGGCATACTATGAAACCAAGCATCCAGGCAGCACACGAGAAGAAATTGGCGCAGCAGATCACTGGGAGGTTCAGCGGTGGCATGAGCGCCTTCCACTTTATCTGCGCGAGGAAGCTAAGCGCGTAAAAGTGATCAAATCCCTAAAAAAAGCGCAAGAACTAATAGTCAGCAACAAGGTGGTAGAGCGTGGCATTTAACAATCGCAAGCACGCGGACCAATTTTCCGCTCCTTCGTCGCTCCAAATCGTCCGGTGTTGCGGGCGTTAAGCGAACTTACAACCAACCTCGCTGCCTATTTCCGATTCATTTACTGAAAAATGTCCAGGCCAGCACTCGGGCAACCTTGTTGCCCTGCTTCATCTCAATTTCTCGCACATCAGCGGCGCCGACCTTGAGCATCAATTTCTTTAACGGCCGAACATTGTCGGCTTTTGATACCAGGCTGGTAAACCAGCGGCATTGCGATGAATACACCTGACTTTCTCTTACCATTTTTTTGAGAAACAACAGTTCACCGCCCTTGCACCATAGCTCAGCGCCCTGCCCACCAAAATTAAGATTCGACGCCTTTATTTTCGTCTTTTTCTCACCGCGGTTACGCGCCAGGTTCGAGACTTTGCGTTGGCTGCTTTTCAGTGCTTCATCCTGCGAGGCATGGAAAGGCGGGTTGCATACACTGACATCGAACCACTCTCCCGGCTGGATGATACCTTCGAAAATATGATTCTTGTCGAGTTGCGTGCGCAGGAAAAAACGGTCTTTGAGTTCGGCATTTCTAGCGATAACAGCATCCACATTCGCAAGCGACTGGGGGTTTATGTCACTGCCGACACATTGCCAACCATAAACCTGACAGGCCAGCAGCGGGTAGATTCCGTTTGCGCCCGTGCCGATATCGAGCAGCTTGATATGGGTATTTTCAGGCCCGACGAGGTCCGCAATGTAATGGATATAGTCGGCCCTGCCCGGAATAGGAGGGCAAAGTGCACCGTCTGGAATATCCCAATCGGCGATGTTGTAGTATTGGTTTAGTAACGCGGCGTTTAGCGCCTTGACTGCCAACGGGTTTGAGAAATCGATGGAAAGATCGCCGTAAGGATTCGGCTTCACATGGGGGGCCAACGCCGGGGAGCTTGTTACCAAAGCAGGAAAATCATAGCCCTGATTGTGTAAATTCCTCGGGTGCAGACCTTTGCCCGCCGGCCTGGACGTGTTTTTCTTACTGTGATGGCGGGTGTTTATAGTCATAGGCCTGAGGCGTGGATCAAACATTACAGTACAGAGGGATTAGCCCATGATTATAATGTTTTTCTATGCCTCGGGCATAATCGACCGCAGGGTCTTGCGGCAAACTAGAAGCCAATCAGAATAGCGAGGGGCAGGTCTTGCCCCGTGCGCTGCATTCAGTTCCAATCGTTTTCTGGGCACTTCACTACAATGTGCCAGTAGAGCCCTCTCAAACGTACTGATTCCAAACGGTCTATCTCCATGAACCTCATCAATATCGCAGACACCGCCTTGAACCGGGTTGCCCGCTATCACGAGCATCGCGTTGAAGGCCTGGAGCATATCCCGGCCAGCGGGCCGGCGCTGATCGTGGTGAATCATTCACTTGCCACCTATGACAGCGGCCTGCTTGCCGCCGCCGTGAGGGACAAGCTGGGGCGGGATGTCTGGCTGCTTGGCGATCGCTATATCTTCAAGATTCCGGTAGTACGCGATCTGGCGTCGGCCTACGGTTTCGTTGAGGGCTCACAGCACAATGCGGAGAGCCTGTTGCGCGATGGCGAGCTGGTATTGGTGGCGCCGGGTGGCATGCGGGAAGCACTGCGGCCCAGCAGCCAGAAATACCAGCTGAATATCAGTGACCGAAAAGGGTTTGCCAAACTGGCTATGCGTACCGGCGCCCCGGTGATTCTCTCCGCCTGCCCGGCAGCGGATGATATTTATCACGTGGTATCGAACCCGGTAACAAACTGGGTGTACAACCGCTACAAACTGGCTGCTCCGGTTATCTTCGGCAAGTACGGCACCATCGTGCCCAAGCCGGCCAAACTGGTTCACTACCTGAATGCGCCGATGTCGCCGCCTGACAATGGCGCAGACGATGACCCTGAAACCGTCGATGCCTTTCATGCCGCGTTAGAGAGTCGCCTGCAGGAAATGCTCACGGAACATGCAAGCGCCTGAAAGATGCAACGTCAGAACCCAGGATAACCATGAAAAAAACCGTCGCTGTTTTTGGCATCCTCCGCTTCCCACCGGAATCCATGGGTGCCGTCAGACCTCACCTAAAGACATTTGTCGATGCTACACGCAACCTGGATGGCTGCATCGTCTACGATGTGGCGGAAGATCTGTTTGATCCTGGGCTGATTCGCTTTTCCGAGCTCTGGCCAGACAATGATTCTTTGAATGCCCATCTGGTAGCGACGCATATTGCGCCGTGGCGTGAGGCCGCAAAGCGATTGGGCCTTATGGAGCGGGTGTTTACAGCTTATAGCATTCATGGTGCGAGGCCGGTATAGGCCAGGCAACCCTAGCTTGATCGTGCCTGTAGCACCGTTGTTATTCGTGATGAGAGCATCGGTTATTCGCTTTGCTCAGTCTGCGGCCCGCCTTACAGCCGTTACTCCGCTGCGCTCCGTTCCCACAAGGATCGAACCGTTCGTTCAGGGGCTAGCAGACACTGCGCAGGCATGAGAGATTTTCTCTCACTTTATGCTTCACTACTCTCGCGAAAAAACGACGGCGCCACCCCGGTCCAGCGTTTGAAGGCACGACGGAAGTTGGCGGTGTCGCCGTAACCGAGGGTGTAGGCCAGCTCCTGAATGGTCATCTCCTGGCTTTTCAGGTATTCCATGGCCAGTGAGTAACGCACTGCATCAAGGATCTCCTGGAAGGAGGTGCCCTCATCCTGCAATCGCCGGTGCAGGGTGCGAGGGGTCATGTGCAGCATGCGGGCGGTGACGGCAAGGGAGGGAAAGTTCACCTGTTTGGCCAGCATCAGTCTGCGCACGCGGGCTGACACAGAGGCATCCGCCACCATGTTCTGCAATTCCCGCTCACAGAGTTTTTCTGCGTGTTCGAAGGCGGTGGGGTCGGCGGTTCTCAGCGGCTGGTCCACCCGGTCCAGGGGCAGGGACAGGCCGGTCCAGCTCTGGTCATAACGCACCGGGCAGCGGAACAGGGAATCAACCAGCTCCCGGTCAAAGGTTGCCGGGAAGGCAAAACTTGCCTGGGCCACCTGGCAATTACCCAGGGTGATGAAATCGAGCACGTTCTTCACTGCCACCACCACGGCGCCCATCAGGAAAGGCCCCACCTCTCCCAGGGGCAGCAGCTCGCGAATCTGCAGGTTGAGAAACCGGCCTTCCACCCGATGACTGACCATCACCAGATTGATGCGCAGGGGAATAAAGCGCTCCAGTAATTCCACCACCTGACGAACAGAGCCGCTGTTCATGGCCGCGTAACCGAGGATGCCGTGACTGTTGATGCGTAGCCGCTCGCCCACCATCAATCCCAGTGCCGGCTCCCCGGTGATCGCTTCCGCTTCCAGAAACAGGGCACGTACCACACCCCAGGGGACTGTCGCCTCGGCCTGATCAAGATCAGCCAGTGTCAGGCCATGGGCTGCCAGCCAGGGCGCAACGGCAATATCCATCTCTGCCAGTTGGTCTGCCACCTGGCGTATGTAGTTGATGGACAGTGCCCATTCCATCTGCTTGTTCATGGTTGGCAGTACCTGAAAAACGCAATGTCAAAAAATGACCCCCATCTGTCTACAGACAACCTACCCCAGCGCCATGCGCATATCTAGCATCGATCTCCACTGCTCAAAACCCGAGCACGACAAACGTACAGGAAGGTAACAAAGCACAATAAAACCTTACGTATTGGCTGCTTTTCATCAGGGAGAACATCATGCGATATGCAAAACAATTAATTATTTTTCTCGTAGTTTCCACAGCCCTTTTCGCCAACAGCACTCACGCCAACATCAGCAACAAGCGCACGCTTTGTGTTTTCGATTTGGTCGGTGCCAACGGTGATTTCTACGGCATCATGAAGGATTTCAAGACCGCCGCGCTTGGCTGGGGCGTGGACATTGAACTGCAGCCCTATACCGACGAGAAGATCGCCGCCGAGGATCTGAAGGCGAAGCAATGCGATGGCGCCCTGCTTACTGGCATCCGTGGCCGCCAGTTCATCAGCTATACCGGCAGCATGGATTCCATCGGTGCCATCCCCGACTACGATGCCATGCGCATGGTGGTGTCGATCCTGGCCAGCGGTAACCCCAAGGTGAATCCGCATCTGGTGTCAGGCCCCTATGAGTTTGCCGGCCTGGTGCCCATGGGCGCGGCCTATCTGTTCGTGAAAGACAACAGCATCGATACGGTGGAAGAGCTGGCGGGCAAATCCATTGCGGTGCTGGAATACGATGTGGCCGAGGCCAACATGGCCAAGCGTGTGGGTATGTCACCGGTGATGTCGGATATCACCAATTTTTCCACCCGGTTCAACAACGGTTCCGTGGATACCTGCTTCGCGCCCATCTTCGGTTATTCCGCCCTGGAACTGTACAAGGGCATGCAGCCGGACGGCGGCATCATTGATCTGGTGCTCGGCCAGTTGAGCGCACAGCTGATTCTTCGCAAGGACCTTTTTCCCGCGGATTTTGCCGACCAGTCGCGCAAGTATCTGGCCGGCCAGTTTGATCGCGCCATGCGCATCATCAACAACGCGGACGGCGAAGTGGATGAAAAATGGTGGATCAATATTTCTGACGCAGAAACCACCCGCTATGACGAAATGTTTCGCCAGGCCCGCATCGATCTTGCCAATCAGGGTGTTTACGACAAGGACATGATGAGCCTGCTGCGCAAGGTGCGCTGCAAGGGCAATCCGTCCCGCGCCGAATGCGTCAATCCCGTCGAGTGATCTGATCGATTATTTCTTTTCTTTCAACGTCATCTTGCAGTGATCTGCACAGCATTATGAGGGCATTATCATGTTGGAAAAACTCAATCCCGATACCTTGTTGCGTTTGAAAAAATGGGGCTACCTGGCCTGCTGGATGCTCTTTCTTCCCATGGTGCCGTTTTCCGCCCTGGTGGGTCGTGAACCGGGCACCCAGAATCTCTGGGCTTGGATGATTCTTGCCGTGTTTTTCATTCTGGTGCCAGTGGTGGATTACCTGGTCGGCAAGGACCCGGTGAACCCGGATGAAGAAAAACAGGTTCCCGAACTATCCCAGGACAAGAGCTATCGCGCCCTGCCCCTGCTGCTGGCCGTGGCCTGGCTAGGCCTGCTGTTCTATGCCGGCCATGTGTTCGTCAGCAATGACTATTCCTGGGCAGGCATGCTCGGCTGGATCATGTCCATCGGCCTGCTTGGCGGCATGATCGCCATCAATCTGGGTCACGAACTGATTCACAAGGACCCGAAGGTGGAAAACTGGATGGGCGGACTGCTGCTGTCGTCGGTGACCTATGCCGGCTTCAAGGTAGAACATTTGCGCGGCCACCATGTGCATGTGTCCACGCCGGACGATGCCTCATCCAGTCGTTACAACCAGAGCCTGTATGACTTTCTGCCCAAGGCGTTCGTGCGCAACTTCAAGAATGCCTGGAAACTGGAAAAGCAGTATCTGGAGCGCAAGGGCAAGAAGAACGTCAGTGTTCATAACGAGCTGATCTGGTGGTACGGCATCTCATTCCTGTTCGCCATGGCATTCGGTGTACTGTGGGGTTGGCAGGGTGTGCTGTTCTTTGTCGGGCAAAGTTTTGTGGCTGCACTGGCCCTGGAGATCGTCAACTACATCGAGCACTACGGCCTGCACCGCCGCCAGTTGCAAACCGGCCGCTATGAGCGGGTCACCCCCGCGCATAGCTGGAACTCGAATTTCCTGGTCACCAATCTGGTGCTGTTCCAATTGCAACGCCACAGCGACCACCATGCCTACGCCAAGCGTCGCTACCAGGTGCTGCGCCACTATGACGAGAGCCCGCAGCTACCCGCCGGTTATTCCGCCATGATGCTGCTGGCCATGGTGCCGCCACTGTGGAAAAGCGTGATGAACCCGCGGGTGGAAGCCTACTACCAAGGTGAGCTTGACCAGCTGTTCCGCGAAGGCCCACGTGTTAACAATATTGCCTGATTACGGTACCGGTGAGCGGCCTTGCATCGCCCACCGGTATTTGCGAGTTTCATCACGGTCAGATGTTTTTGCCCCAGGTCGCTCCACTTGCTCTCCCTGGCCAGGCTGGGTGAAGCATCGCTCAGGCCCGACCCCATCACTGAACAGCCGGGCTGACCGGTCGTCTCTGCCACTACCGGGTAACCGCTTTACCTTCCCTGCCAACTGGAAAAACCATGGGTGAAGCCATTACGCTGAAGCCCATGGCTGGCGTCTGCCATGCCTGGTTTGTCTTACCGACTCGTTGTCGTGAGGGAGAACAGCGTAATGGAGCAAGAACGCATTCCGCAGACCATGGCCGCCATGCTGCTTACCGGCCATGGGGGACTGGACCAGCTGGTCTACCGCGAAGACGTACGCACCCCCGAACCCGGCCCCGGTAAGGTGCTGGTGCAAGTCAGCGCCACCGCCAAGAACAACACCGACCGCAAGGCCCGGGAAGGCTTGTACCCGGTCAAAGACCGCGATGACGTGGCCTCCTTTCAGATGGGTGGTGAGGCCACCCTGACCTTTCCCCGTATTCAGGGCGCGGATGTTGCCGGCCGCATTGTCGCCGTCGGCGAGGGTGTCGACGCCGGGCGCATCGGCCAGCGCGGGTTGCTGGACTTCAATCTTTACCCGGATGATCGCCGCGATATCAACCTGGCGCCGGACTATTTTGGCCATGGCGCCGATGGCGGCTTCGCCGACTATGTGGCCGTGCCCTCTGATCAATTCCACCCTGTGGCCAATCCCGAGATCCGCGATGCCGAGCTGGCGGCGCTGGGCATGTGCTCCTACCAGACCGCCTATCACATGCTCACGGCGGCGGGAGTCGGGCCCGGCGAGCGGATACTGGTGACCGGCGCCAGTGGCGGCGTGGGCACGGCACTGATCCAGCTGTGCCGAATTATTGGTGCCATCCCCTATGCATTCAGCACGGCGGACAAGGCCGAGCCCCTCAAGGCGCTGGGCGCCGAGGCGGTCATCGACCGGCGCCAGAGCGATGACCTGGTCGCGCACATTCGCGACCTGACCGGCGGGGCCCCCATCGACGCCGTGATGGATCTCGTCGGTGGCGAGATGACGGACCGTTTCATCGATACCATGATTTTCGACATGAAGCGCCGGGGCAGTTACCCCCGCTTGAGCATTGCCGGCGCCGGCGCCGGCAATGTCAGCGAAATACTCTGGACCCGCATCTACCTTTACCAGGTGCAGATCTTCGGCGTCTCCCATGGCACCCGGGAGGAGGCCGGGCAACTGGTCGACTGGATCCGCGAGGGTCAGCTCAAGCCGGTGCTGCACGGCGCCTTTCCATTGTCGAAGTTGCATGTGGCGGAGCGCTATTTTGTCGAACGGGGTAGCGGCTACCTGGGCAAGATCGTGATTGTGCCCGACGGCCAATGGGCCAAGCATGGCGCGCCGTTTTCTCTGGAGGGTGAAGCATGAAACAGGACCTGCAGCTACAGCTGATCGACACCCACGCGGCCGGCGATGTCAGCCGGATTGTGGTCGGCGGCATTGATCCGCTGCCGGGCGCCACGGTACGCGACAAGATGCACTATCTGGCCAGTGACGCGGATGGCCTGCGAAAACTGCTGCTAAACGAGCCCTATGGGGCACCGGAAATGTCGGTGGACCTGATCGTGCCGCCCAGTGATCCGGCGGCAAGCATGGGCTACATCATCATGGAGGTGATGGGCTATCCCATCTATTCCGGGTCCAACACCATCTGCACGGCCACGGCCTTGCTGGAACAGGGACTGATTCCGAAACAGGAAGGGGAACAGCAGTTCAAACTTGAGTCCCCCGCCGGCCTGGTCAGTATCAATGCCCGGGTCGTCAATGGCGTCGTGCAGTCCATCACCTGTGCCGGGCTGCCCAGCTACATCCATACCTACCAGGAATCGGTGCGCGTCCCCGGCTTCGGGGATGTCACCTACAGTGTGGCCTACAGCGGCGGTTTCTACGCCCTGGTGGACGCCCGCGAACTGGGATTCAACCTCACCCTGGACGAAGAAGCCGAGCTGGCCCGGTGCGCCCACGCCATTGTCGAGGCGATCCAGGCTGATCGCGGCTTTTCCCATTACACCCTGGGCGACGTGGGGCCCCTGCCGTTTCTGCACTTCATGGGGCCGGTGGAGCAGGTGGCGGATGATTTCTACCGTTCACGCTCAACCACCTATGTGCATCCCGGGGTAATCTGTCGCAGCACCACCGGTACCGGCACCTCGGCACGGTTGGCCCTGATGCATCATGAGGGGCGCATCAAGCCGGGCGACCGGCTGGAAACCGTATCGCTGCGCCATACCGGGTTTATCGGCCAATTTACCGGCACTCACAACACCACTAACTACGAGGTGGTGGACAACACCATCACCGGCCAGGCCTTTGTACTGGCCCACTCCAATATCATCGTCAACTGCGGCGACCCCATGGTGGATTGTGCCGGCCTGCATCACATCCTGCGTGATGCGGCCCATCACGTGCTGGAAGACAAGAACGACAGTCTCTGATGAAGGTGCCGGGGCCCTTTACGAGCGCCGCCCCTGGCATGACATGGAGAGTGTCGAAATCATCTTCCGCCGTTCGATAATGAAGCAGATCATCCGGAACAACAGGAGCCTTCCTCATGCCATCAAACCCTGTACCACTTCCACGAATCGCGTCCCCGGAAGAGTGGGACAAGGCCCGTCTGGCGCTGCTGGACAAGGAAAAAGCACTGACCCGGGCCCAGGACGCACTGGCCGCCGAACGCCGACGATTGCCCATGGTGCCGGTTGGGAGGGATTACCGCTTCACGGGGCCGGAGGGCGAACTATCGCTGGTGGACCTGTTTCAGGGGCGCCGGCAACTGATTGTCTATTGCGCGATGCTGGAGCCCGGCGCCAGCCCCTGCGAGGGTTGCTCCATGGTGATGGATAACATTGGCCACAACCTTTCCCACGTTAATGCCAGAGGTACTACCTTTGTGTTCACATCCCCGGCGCCGCAGGAAGAGATTCTCGCCCTGCAAAAACGCATGAACTGGCAAGCGCCATGGTATACCGACCATGATCGCCGCTTTGCCGATGCCTTCGGGGCTGGCAAAGGGTTTGCGATCAATGTGTTTATTCGTGATGACGGGAACCAGGTCTACCGCACCTATTTCAGTACCGACCGTGGTGGAGAGCTGTTCGACACCCATTTCCGATTGCTGGATATCACTCCGTATGGTCGCCAGGAACAGTGGGAAGACTCGCCCGAG
>NZ_JBNPEC010000167.1:0-2262 GCF_051117345.1 Alcanivorax sp. | reverse complement strand
AGGGCTTTGAGGTCTTCCGGGGTGCAGGAGTGTTCCCGGAAGAAATCGTAGTTATAGCCGTGTTGGGTGGTCGGGCCGGTGGGGACCTGGGTTCCCGGAAACAGCTCCTGCACCGCTTCTGCCATGACATGGGAAGCATCGTGGCGGATCAGATCCAGGCCGTCTTCAGTGTCGCGGGTGATGATTTCCACCGTGGCGCCATCGTCGATGGGAAGGTAAACATCGATCAACTTGCCGTCCACTTTGGCGGCAAGGGCCTGTTTGGCGAGTTTTTTGCTGATACGCTCGGCGATGTCCAGGGCGGACGCCGGCTGATCAAACGCCATGGTTGCCCCGTCGGGCAGATGATAGCTGACACTCATGAGAGGTAGGAATCCAGATTGGCTCGGAACCGGCAGATGGTAGGCAATCCGGACCACAGCTTCAACCGGAACCGGCGGTATATGCGCCGGTCGGAGGGAAATAGACGTATGGCGGTGTGTTTTGCCTGAAATCCTGGCTCAGCCTATGCTTGCTGGGTAAATACACGATTTTGTTACGGATGATCACTGGAGCGGGATTGCTCATGAACTCCTCTTTGCCCGACACCGCACCGGTGACGGATGAAAACCTGATGCCGCGGCTGCTGCGGGTAGCGCAGCATCTCAGCGAGCAGCGGGATGTACCGCGCCTGCTGCAAGTGTTGCTGGATGAGGCCCTGTATCTGTGTGAAGCCGATACCGGCTGGGTGTGGCTGTATGCGGATGGCAAGCCCGAGCCGGGCCTGAGCTGCCTGTGCCGCCGGTCCGGGGATGCCTCCCTGCACGAGGAGGCCAGCCTGTTTTGCCCCATGGCGCGCAAAAGCGGTTTGCCAGAGCAGTGTTATGAAGACGGTAAGCCGCTGGCGGTAGATCTGTCGGAAAACGGTCTCAGCGAGGAGGACCGGCACTTACTGGATGCGCTGGCACCGGATGCCGGTGCGTTACGGCTGTGGCCTTTGCGCAACCACGAAGGGGCGGTCATCGGTGTGCTGCAGCTGGCCTATAACCGCTCGCTGCCGGACCGTTTGCACCGGTTGGGCAAGCACAGCGACCTGATCTTCCAGTCCCTGCTGACCTATGCGGGCATTGCCTTGAGCAATCTGAGCCAGGTGCAGGAGCTCAAGGAACTGCTGGATGCCTTTATCAAGGTGCTGGCCCAGGCCATTGATGCCAAGAGCCCGCACACCAGTGCCCACTGCCAGCGGGTGCCGGTGATCACCGAGATGCTGGCCCAGGCGGCCTGTGAGGATAATTCGGACTTTGCGGATTTTTCCCTGGATGAGGATGGCTGGTACGAGCTGCACGTGGCGGCCTGGTTGCACGATTGCGGCAAGCTGGCCACCCCGGATTCGGTGCTGGACAAGTCCACCAAGCTACACACCCTCCATGATCGTATCGACGAGGTGGCCAGCCGTTTTGCCGCCCTGCGCGGGGAGATCCAGTTCCGTTACGAAAAGGCCTGCCTGCTTGATCCCGCTGACGAACCCGCCAGCCGGGAACGCATGGAAGCGGAAATCGGCCAATTGAAGGAAGAGCTGGCGTTTCTGGAGCGGATCAACCGGGGCGGTGAGGCCATGGCCGAGGTGGACCAGCAGCGGGTGCGGGATATCGCCGCGCGGCGCTGGACCGATGCCTGGGGTCAGAAAAAGCCCCTGCTCACCGATGACGAGGTCTACAACCTGTGCATTCCCCGGGGCACCCTGACGCCGGAGGAGCGGCAAATCATCAATGGCCACATGGATGTGACCCTGGACATGCTCGGTTCGTTGCCGTTCCCGCCCAAGCTGCGCCAGGTACCGGAATATGCGGGCGGCCACCATGAAAAGATGGACGGCACCGGCTTTCCTCTGGGGCTGACCCGCGACCAGATGTCGATTCCCGCGCGGATCATGGCCATCGCCGATGTGTTCGAGGCCCTCACCGCCAAGGAGCGCCCCTACAAGACGCCACTGAAACTCAGCGAAGCGCTTGGCATCTTGCAGCGTATGCGCGACAACGATCACCTGGACCCGGATCTGTATAGGCTGTTCATCCGTTCCCGGGTGTGGCGTCAGTACGCCGAGAAACATCTGGATCCGGTGCAGCTGGATGTGGAGGATGGCACGGCGTTTCTTTGAGCTACGAGCTACGAGCTACGAGCTACGAGCTACGAGCTACGAGCTACGAGCTACGAGCTACGAGCTACGAGCTACGAGCTACGAGCTACGAGCTACGAGCTACGAGCTACGAGCTACGAGCTACG
>NZ_JBNPEC010000164.1:0-13158 GCF_051117345.1 Alcanivorax sp. | reverse complement strand
GCAGGGCATGGCCATGCTCACTCAAAATGGACTCGGGGTGATATTGCACCCCTTCGATGGGCAGAGTCTTGTGGCGCATGCCCATCACCTCGTCCACGCTACCGTCTTCATTGCAGGTCCAGGCGGTCATTTCCAGGCAATCCGGCAGAGTGTCCTTTTCCACCACCAGGGAGTGATAGCGGGTGGCGGTGTAGGGAGACGGCAGGTTACGGAAAATGCCCACGCCACTGTGGTAGATCGGTGAAGTCTTGCCGTGCATCACTTGGCGGGCGCGCACCACCTTGCCACCAAAGGCCTGACCGATGCTCTGGTGGCCCAGACAGACCCCCAGAATCGGCAGCTTGCCGGCAAAGTGCTGAATGGCGGCAATGGAGATACCCGCCTCGTTGGGCGTACAGGGGCCCGGGGAGATCATCAGCCGGTCCGGGTTCAACGCCTCGATCTCGTCGATGGAGATCTGGTCATTGCGGTACACCAACACCTCGGCGCCCAGCTCCTGCAGGTACTGCACCAGGTTGTAGGTAAAGCTGTCGTAGTTGTCGATCATCAGCACACGCATTACCGCTGCCCTCCGTCTGCCAGGTTGAGACCACCCAGTGCCAGATTGACGGCCCGGAAAACGGCCCGGGCCTTGTTCATGGTCTCGTCCCATTCGGACTGGGGTACAGAGTCGGCAACAATGCCGGCGCCGGCCTGTACGTAAAGGCGCTGATCCTTGACCACGGCGGTGCGGATGGCGATGGCGGTATCCATGTCACCGTTGAAACCGATATAGCCCACAGCACCGCCGTAGACACCACGTTTGGTGGGCTCCAGTTCGTCGATGATTTCCATGGCGCGAATTTTCGGCGCGCCGCTCAGGGTGCCCGCCGGGAAGGTGGCGCGCAGCACGTCCAGCGGCCCCAGGCCGTCGCGCAATTCCCCTTCCACGTTGGAGACGATATGCATGACGTGGGAGTAACGCTCCACCACCATTTTATCGGTGAGCGTGACCTTGCCTGGCTTGGCGACCCGGCCTACATCGTTGCGGCCCAAATCGATGAGCATCAGGTGCTCGGCGATTTCCTTGGGATCGGCCAGCAGGTCCGCTTCCAGGGCCTGATCTTCCTCGCTGCTGGCACCGCGTTTGCGGGTACCGGCGATGGGTCGCACGGTGACGGCGCCCTGCTCTGCCCGGGTGAGAATTTCCGGTGACGAGCCAGCGATATGGAAGTCCCCCAGATCCAGATAGAACATGTAAGGCGACGGGTTCAGGTAGCGCAGGGCCCGGTACAGATCCAGCGCCGGCGCCTTGAAGGGGCAGCTCATGCGCTGGGCCGGCACCACCTGCATCACGTCCCCGGCGAGAATGTACTCGCGCACCTTTTCCACCCCGGCCTTGAACTGCTCTTCCGGGAACTCGCTGCGGAAATCGCTCTCGTCCACCGGCTCGCCGTAGACGGTATGCGCCGGCTCCGGCAGGGGCGCGCGCAGCAGCGTCTGCAGCTCATCCAGGCGCTGAGCGGCCTGCTCACCGGCATCGGTGTCACGGGGGTCCACATGGACCACCAGAAACAGGGCACCGCGCAGGTTATCGAACACCACCACTTCTTCAGAGCGCATCAGCAGAATATCCGGCACGCCGAGCACATCCTCACCCGGCGCCGGGCCCAGCCGGGGCTCGAAATAACGCACGCTGTCGTAGCCGAAGTAGCCCACCAGGCCGCCGTTGAAACGGGGCAGCCCGGGAATTTCCGGTGAACGATACTGCTGACGGTAGTCTTCAATCCACTGGATCGGGTCCGCCACCTCGGTGGTGGTCTCGCCTTCTTCATTACTGACCGTAACGGCCTGGCCGGTGATGCGGATCACTTCCGTGGCCGGCAGCCCGAGAATGGAATAGCGGCCCCAGCGCTCGCCGCCCTGAACGGATTCAAACAGGTAGCTGTAAGGCCCCTGGGCCAGTTTGCGGTAGGCGGTCAGCGGCGTATCCAGATCCGCCAGCACCTCGCGTACCAGCGGCACCCGGGTATAGCCCTCTCGGGCATAACGATCCAGTTGCTGTTGTGACATGGTTGTCCCTATTGGTCTTCGCTCGGCCATTCAAACGCACAGGCCGACAAGTGCAACAATTGTAGAGGAAAAACAAGGCAAAAAGGGGGTACCCGTGCAAGCGTTCAACACAGGCACAGAGGGAGCATCACCATCGCCAGCTGGCGGGTGCGGAGAGGAAGGCAAAGCTGTTGATCAGGGCACGGTCCAAGGGGGACGTCCTTTCTCAAACGTGAAGATTGGGGGAATTCTAGCTAATGAGAACGCCGGACGCCAGACGCTCTACCCCAGACGCTGAAAACCCGGAGGAAACTGCTAAACTGACGCCTTTGTATCCAGCGTCCGGCGTCAATCCAGGAGCCCCATGAAAATTCTCGCCCTTTACACTGCCAGCGAATCCCGCGGCCCTGTGGAAAGTCAGCCCGCTGTGCAGCTACGTGCCGGGTGCGGCATCGTTGGCGACCGTCATTACAAACGCAATGCAAAGCCCGCCGAACAGATTACCCTGATCGAATCCGAAGCCATCGCCGCCTACAACCGTGATTATCAGCAGCAGGTTGAATCACACACTCTGCGCCGCAATGTCCTCACCGAGGGGGTGGACCTGAATGCCCTGGAAGGCCGGGAATTTCTGCTCGGTAACATCCGCCTGCGCGGCATCGAACTGTGCGAGCCCTGCTCCGTGGTGGGCAAATTGCTGGCCGGCGACCTGACACCTCCCCAGGTGGTCAAGGCCCTACTGGGCCGCGGCGGCCTGCGTTGTGAAATCCTGTCCAGCGGCGTGGTTCGTGTGGGCGACAGCATCAAGACTGAGGCCTCATGAATACCACTACACAGGAAACCGTTATCAGCGCCACTCGCCAGTGGCTCGAGCAGGTCGTCGTTGGCCTGAACCTGTGCCCCTTTGCCCGCAAGCCTCTCGGTGCCGGCCAGGTGCATTTTGCTGTCAGCGACAGCCGTAATGTGGAAACCCTGCTGGTAGACCTCTACGACGAGCTGGAGCGGCTGGATCAGACTCCCGCCGAGCAAATCGACACCACCCTGCTGATCATCCCCGACCAGCTGGACGATTTTCTCGACTACAACGACATGCTGGATCTTGCCGATGCTCTACTGGAACAGCAGGGCTGGGAAGGCACCTATCAGATTGCCAGTTTTCACCCGGCCTATCAGTTCGCCGATACGGAGGAAGACGACCGGGAGAACTTCACCAACCGGGCCCCCTACCCGATCCTGCACCTCCTCCGTGAAGCCAGCCTGGACCGCGGCCTGGCCAGCTACCCGGACCCGGAGCAGATTCCCGAGCGCAACATCGCCACCCTCAACGGCCTCAGTGACGACCAGTGGCGCAGCCTGTTCGGCAACCTGACAGGAACCACCCCATGAGTCTGGATCTCACAGATATCGGCCTGGTCACGGCGGTGGTGGTGATTGCCGCCCTGTTCTGGCGCTCCCACGGGATCCGCGAACGGGCGTTGATCTACACCCGGCGATTTTGCCAACGGGAAGAGGTGGAATTTCTGGATGACACCGTGGGGCTGGAGACGCTCACCTTAACGAAGGATCGCCACGGCAAACGCCGCATCACCCGCGTCTACCGCTTTGAATTCACTGTCACCGGTGGCGAGCGCTACGCCGGCCACACCTATGTGCAAGGCGGCCAGGTGCAGCGGGTGGAGCTACCGCCCCACCGCTACACGCCACCGCCGGAACAACTCCACTGACGGTTAACGCGCCTGACAGTCGATGTATTCGATATAGCCATCGCCCGTGACGGCCTGCCCCTGATAATGGCCCTCGAAGGCATAGGAGGCGGTGTAACCACGGCCGAGCCCGAAGCGCCAACGGCTGGCGATACGGCATTCGATCTCCAGCACTTCGGCACCCTTCTCTCGCACCCGCCACCGGAACCGCACCGGCAGGCGCATGGCCTTGCCATCCGGCGCCAGCGCATCCTCCTGCTGGTGCTCGAGCACCTCGAAGCTCACATCGTCCACATGAATATCCGCCTCGCCATCACGGGTACGCACATGCATGCCCTGGAAAACGGTCCGCCCCAGGGAGCACACTTTCGTCAGCAGCAGTTGCGTGTCATCCGTCAGGTTGATGATCTGGTAGGTAAAGAAATCCGCCGGCAGTTTCCAGACATCCGGGATCGGGCGGCGAGTCAGCGCATACGGGCTGGCACTGCGCGCATATTCAAAGGTGCAAAGATGGTCCTGAATCTCCAGGCTCTGTCCGTTCTGGGTCAGGGTGCCGCTACAGGACGCCAACAGACTGAAGTGGTCATAGATCGCATTGCGCACAAACCACGACACCGTGTCCGTGCAATGGATATCCAGCGCCAACTCAAAATTCTCGTACGCCGCCTTGACCTGATAGCGGGGAAACTCGCCGGTGATCACCAGATTGTCACCGAAGCTCACCAGCACATCGCCCTCTTCTCGCCGGCATTCTCGGGCAATGGAATAGGCCTGGTAATGGTGATTCTGCCCCTGCGCCGTGGAGCACAGGAAGGTGGCGGTATCGGAAGGCGGATCGGACAGCAGATAATCGTTGTCCATGATGACCGTGCCCGTAGCTCCCAGCAGGGTCATGATATTGCAGTAACGAAACGGCTCAGGCAGCCCGGGAATGAAAACGCCGTAGTGCACTATGCCATAACGTTTGCTGCCCCCATCCGGGCGCATGATGTCCGGCACGGTAAACGGCTCAACCGAGGCCGCCACCGCACTGTCAATCCGTGGCAACACCCCGTCGACAACAGCGTGATTCAGCAGCGACATGACGCGGCCGGGTATTTTTCCTGACGATAACAATTTATTCACCTCTTATTCAGGCCTCTATGCGAGATTGCGAAGCCCCCACGATCACAGGGTCAGGCTGCCTCTATGGCCATCACCTGGCCCTGAGCCTTGCGAAAAGATTCTTCCCGGCAATGCGCATCCAGACGGGCAAAAGCCTTTGGCAACAGACGGCGGGCCAGTTTGTTGACCGGTTGTTCGATCCAGGCCGGCAGGTCCATACCCAGCGGATTGGTTTCCGCGATATCCGCCTCGCCGATCACCCGGGTACCCATGATGTAATCAAACCAGGGGCGGGTCACACACCAGTTGGCGTCCTGGTTGGTATTCATGTGGTGGTCGTAATGCCAGGGCAGGTTGGCTTTCGCCCATTGCGGGTCCAGGTGCGCCTTGCTGTGTTTGCTCCAGTACTGCCAAGCCCCGTAATAGACCCCGGCAGTGAAAAAGGGCGCCACCACCACGGTGGGGGTAAACACCACACACAGGCCTATCAAGGCTATTTTCTCGTTGAACATTTCCTGGTCTTGCCACATGGAGGCGGTGTACCCCTGGTCTTCGAAACCGTTCAAGCGGGCACGCTTGTGGTGACGGATATGGGTAAAGAAGGGACTGTTACGGTGTTTTCTGGGGTATTCGTGCAGCCACACCTTGTGGGCATACCATTCGAAGGCGTTGGCGGACAGCAATGCGACGGGAAAACCGAGCATGGGAAGACCTCGTTGATAACCAGTTGCCGGCTATCCTGCCCGGTTTCCCCCCGATCGCTTTGATCCGTACGGCAGCCATCGCCGTCACCAGGATCAAGAATCCGGGTTTTCCGACTGCTTGCGTTTGCGATAGGCAGAAGGGGTTTCCCCGGTCCAGCGCTTGAAGGCGCGGGTAAACGCCGCCGGTTCGGAGAAACCGGTGAGGTAGAGAATCTGGTCGATGGGTTCCTGGGTGCGCGCCAGCAAGCGCCGCGACAGGCGCTCCCGATAGCCGGCCAGCAGCTGCTTGAAACTGGTGCCGGCCTCGTCCAGTTCCGCACGCAGGGCCCGGGGCTTGCGGCCAACCCGCGCAGCAAGTGCATCCAGGGACGCACCGCCTTGCTCCAACAGACTACCCAACTCCCGCTCCAGGGTGAGCAGGAAATCCTGGCGCGCCAGATCCGCCATTTTCTGCAAGGCCAACTTTTCATGCACTGCCAACAGCTCCGGCTCCGCCGCAGGCGAAGGCCGATCCAGCAAGGCAGCCGGAAACACCACCGCACCCTCTTCCGCCCCCAGCACCACCGGGCACCGATAGACACTTTGGTAACGGGCCGCGCTGGCGCCCTCAGCGTATTCAAACTGGATATGGTGTGGCTGAAAGTCACCGTCGGAAACCTGACGCAGAAAGCCCAGCAAAATGCAGGTAGCACATTCCAGATAATGACGAACCGGATGGCTGAGCCCGGACAGAATCGCCCTGTCGTCCTCCACACGCAGCTGCAATTGCATGGCGTCGGTCATCAACCGGCTATAACGCAAGGCCCGCTCCAGCCCGGCGCCAAAGGTCGGACTGCTGAGAAACAGATATTCCAAAACCTGCCCTCGCCAGGCCGGCAACATACTGCCGATCCGCAGACCGATATCCGTATCGCCACTGACTCGCTCCGCCGCAGCCCAGAATCGTTGCTGGGGGGAATTGATACGACGCAGGGACTGATCCGGCGGCTCATCGGGCATACCGACACTGGCAAAGATGGCAGCACAATCCAGGCCCGCCTTGCTCATGGCCTGGTAGGTCATCCACAGAAAAGTACCGTTATCGCTGGCGGGTATGTTGCTCATGGGGACAAGTATACGGAGGAGAGTGCATGCAGGCACGCTGCATGCACTCGGTGCAGGCGGTCCGGGCCGGACGAACCATCTACGGCATGGGCTTTTCGCAGTTGACCATCCAGGGCACCCCGAAGCGGTCGGTGCACATGCCGAAACGCTCCGCCCAGAAGGTTTCTTCCATGGGCATGCGGATTTCGCCCCCTTCGCTCAGGGCGGTAAAGATTTCCTCCGCCCGCGCAGCGGTTTCTGCCTGCACATTGATTACGGTGCCCTGGGGCTTTTCGAAATATTCCGGCGGGCAGTCCGAGCCCATCAGCACAATGCCGTCACCTTTCAGGCAGACATGGCAGATATTGTTGTGACACTCGGGAGGCACCTCACTGGCCATGGGCGACTCCCCCATGGTGATCAGGAAACTGATCTCGGCCTGGAGCACACTGGCATAAAAATCAAAGGCTTCCCGGCAGTTGCCCTGGAAGTTCAGGTAAGGATTGAGACGGACGTCTGACATGGTTTCTCTCCTTGAAGGGATTGGCTTTCCATAGCTAATCGATTGCAGTGACGGTTTTTCGACAGGCTCCCAAGTTTTTGTAGGAGCGTCGCTGGCGGCGCGATAGCAAACCGTAAAGACCGGAATATCACCACAGAGGGCACAGAGATCACCGAGGAACAGAAGGATTTTTCTCTGTGTTCTCTGTGGCCTCTGTGGTGAAAATGCTTTTGATTGAGTTCTGTAATCGCGCCGCCAGCGACGCTCCTACGGCAAGGGTCGGCATTCTGTTTCGCTGTTAACTATTCACTATTAACTGTTAACTGCCTTACTTCACCCTCTGCTTGCCCAGCTTCCTGGCCAAGGTGCGGCGGTGCATGCCAAGACGTCTCGCGGTTTCGGAAATATTGAAGCCGGTCTCTGCCAGAGTTTCGTGGATGCGTTCCCATTCCAGGGTTTTTAGGTCAGTTTCCCGAGCGGTGAGGGCCACATCCGCATCGCCTTCGGCACGCAGGAAGGCGGCTTCGATATCGTCGGTATTGGAAGGTTTAGCCAGGTAATGACAGGCGCCCAGCTTCACCGCTTCCACCGCCGTGGCAATGCTGGCGTAGCCAGTGAGCACCACGATCAGCATATCGTCATTGTGTTCATGCAGACTCTGCACACAGGCCAGCCCGGAGGCCTCCCCTTTCAGTTTCAGATCTACCACTGCATACCCGGGGTCATGACTGTCCAGCAGGACGAGCATGTCTTCCATGCCGGCAGCATGGATCACGGTATAGCCGCGCCGTTCAAAGGAACGGCTGAGGGTGCGAGCGAAGGCCTCGTCATCTTCCACGATCAGCAGCAAGCGCTCTGTCTGTTGCTCAACATCACTCACAACTTATTCCTCTTCCAGGATGACTGCGGACAGGGGCAACGACAGCATCACCACGGCACCGCCCTGGACCAGATTGCGGGCGCGCAGGTTGCCGCCCAGGGTGCGCAGCACATTCATCACCAGGAACAGACCGAGCCCACTTCCCGATCGCCCCTTACTGGATTGGTAGGGCCTCCCCAGGCTTTCCAGCATGGCCGGCGGGAAGCCAGGGCCTCGGTCGGTCACCGAGATCACCAGGGTGTCGTCGTCACGGTGCACATCCAGGCGCAGCCATTGCGGGGATGCCTCCAGGGCATTGTCCAGCACGTTATGGATACTTTGCTTGAGGGCCGAATCGGACACGATGCTCAGGTCCTGGCCGAAGTCATTGCGGTAGATAAAGTCTTTCACCGGCCGGGTTTCCCGCCATTCGGTGACCAGGTCATCCAGGAATTCCCGGGCGGTGGTTTCCTCGGAGGATTCGCCCCGGGCCTCGCCGGCGGAGAGCAGAATGCCACTGACGATGGATTTACAGCGCAGCACCTGGGTCTGCATTTCGCCGATTTCCTGGGCCATGTCCCGATCGGATTTAAACGGCTCCATATGCCGCCAGTCCCCGAGAATCACCGACAGGGTCGCCAGCGGTGTACCCAGCTCGTGGGCGGCGCCACTTGCCAGAAGCCCCATGCGCACAATGTGCTCTTCCTCGGCGGCGCGCTGGCGCAGCTCCGCCAGATGCTCGTCGCGCTGGCGACGGTTGCGGGTAATGCGGTTGATAAAGATCACCAACAGCACCCCGTTGAGCACAAAGCAGATAATCATCCCTTCGATATAGAGGCTGAACAGCCCTTTTGAATGATCCAGCGGCAGCGATAGCGGCTTGCCTGACCAGGCCAGCCAGGCAAAACACAGGGTGGTGGTAATCAGGATTACCCAGGTGGACCACACCTTGAGCAGCACAGCACCCAGAATCACCTGCAACAGGTAGAGAAACACGAAGGGGTTGGTGGCCCCGCCGCTGAGATACAGCAGGATGGTCAGGGTGGCCACATCGATCAGCAACGACAGGAACAGCTCGGTATTGCCGATGCTTTTCGGCAACTTCAGGCGCAGCAGGCTGACGGCATTCAGTAACAGCAGACCAAACAACACCACCAGCATCTGTCCCAGCGGCAAGGTGATGCCGAACCCGAAGTGCACCAGCAGGATGGTCGCCAGCTGACCGCCCATGGCGATCCAGCGCAGCTGGATAAGCAGTTGCAGGTTCTTGCGGCCGGCCACGTCCTCACTGGAACGGCGGATGGCCGCCAGGGGCGGGGTGCCGGCAGGGGCTGTCATTGTCAGTTTTTCCATGGCGAGTCAGTTTACCGACTTCGGCGTGAAGGTGTGAGGAGGTTCTGGCACAACGGATCACTCATCACGCTTACGCCTACCGAATCGCCCTTTTGTGGGAAGCGATGCTTGCATCGCGAAGAAGGTGGCACGGGTCCCGGACCTTCGCGATGCAAGCATCGCTTCCCACAGGGTGCAATCAGGCTCTTCAGCGCTTGCGCTGTTCGCGTACCACCAGCCAGGCCGCCAGCATCACACCCAGCGCCAGGGCAAACCAGGTGATGGCGTAAACCAAGTGATTATTGGGGAAACGGATTACGGTCAGCCCTCCCACCGGTCCGGGTTGCTCACTGGCATCCGCATCGATAAAGAAGGGGGCCACCGGTGCCAGCCCGTGCTGTTCGGCCATGGCCAGCACATCCCGGGAATACCAGCGGTTCTCGGTGGGTACATTGTCCCGTAGCACGCCGCCCCCCGGTTGGTTGAGGCGCAGCAAGCCGGCCACCGAGACCTCACCGTCCGGGGTAAAGTCTCCCCGGCTGGCTTGCGCCCGCTCGGCCTGGGGTACGAACCCCCGGTTGATGTAGACCCAGCTGCCATCCGTCCGCTGTAACGGCGTCATCACCCAGTAGCCCTGGCCCTCCTCCGTGGCTGTAGCCACCAGGGAGATCCCTTCGGGTAAATATTGCCCCGTTAGCTGCACGCGCAGGTATTCGTGGGAGGCTTTATTGACGGCGGACCAGCCACCCCGCCCCGGCGCGTCTACCGGTAGCGCATGGACACGGGCATCCACCCGGGCGATGAGATCCTCTTTCCAGGCCAGGCGCTGCACCTGCCAGACACCCAGGGCGATAAAGCCGGCAAAGGCCGCCAGACAGAACAGCAGAAACAGGAAAGAAAGAAGACGCCGACGAGCCATGGGAATGCCTCTTCAAACGAGGGAGGAAAAATCTGTAGGAGGCTGCCTGCAGCCGAATTTTTGCCTCTCTTCGAGGGTCAGATTCGCTTGCAGGCAAGCTCCTACAGTGGCCGGGTTTCGTGGACTGCCCGTGTTACCCCATCATGCCCGGCATCATATTATTGTTCAGGCTGATCATCACCCACAGGGAACCGGCCAGGGTGATAAACACCAGCACCAGGGTGAAAATCAGCGCCAGCATGTTCCAGCCTCCTTCCGAATGGAAGTTCATGTGCAGGAAAAACACCATGTGGACAACGATCTGCACCACCATGAAGGACAGGATCAGCAGCGCTGTGGTGGTGGAGCTTTCAAACACATTGCCCATCACCAGCCAGAACGGGATCACGGTAAGAATCACCGCCAGCACAAAGCCGATCACGTATTCCTTCAGGCTAACGTGGGGGCCTTGCGCTTCGTGGTGATCGTGGTCGTGTGTATGCTCACTCATGGCAGCACTCCCATCAGATAGACATAGGTAAAGACACCCACCCAGACCACGTCCAGGAAGTGCCAGAACATGGACAGGCAGAACACCCGGCGCTTGTTCTCGGGGATCAGGCCGTGCTTCTTCAGCTGGAACAACAGGGTCACCAGCCAGACGATGCCGAACAGCACGTGCAGGCCGTGGGTGCCCACTAGGGCGAAGAAGGCAGTGAGGAAGCCGCTGGTCTGCGGCGTCGCACCGATGTGGATCAGGTGATAGAACTCGTAGATCTCCAGCCCCAGGAAGGCAGCGCCCAGCAGGCCGGTGATCGCCAGCCAGAACAGGGTGCCCTTCAGTCGGTTGGCCTGCATCTGCAGCATGGCAAAGCCATAGGTGATGGAGGACAACAGCAGGAACGAGGTGTTGATCGCCACCAGGGACAGATCGAACACTTCCATGCCGGTGGGGCCACCGGCATAGCTGCGCGCCAGCACCCCGTAGGTAGCGAACAGGGCAGCGAAGATCAGGCAGTCGCTCATCAGGTAGAGCCAGAAGCCCAGCAGCGTCCCGTTCTGGGGGTGGTGATCCCCCTTCACCAGAAACTCCAGCTGGCCATCCTGAGTTTTCACGTCAGCGGTCATGGTTGCTTCAGACATTGGCAAGCACCTTGGTTCGTTCGGCTTCAATCCGCTCTACTTCCTCCGCAGGGATGTAGTAGTCACGGTCGTAATTGAAGGTGTGGTAGATGGCGGTACCGATCAGTGCCACGAAGGTCACCGCCGCCGCCAGCCACATGTGCCAGATCAGGGCGAAGCCACAGGCCACGCTGATCGCCGACAGCACGATGCCTGCCCAGGTGCCCTTGGGCATGTGGATCGGGATGAAGCCGGATTCCGGGCGCTTGAAGCCGTGCTGTTTCATCTGCCACCAGGCGTCCAGATCGTGCACGCGCGGGGTGAAGGCAAAGTTGTACGGCGGTGGCGGCGAGGAGGTAGACCACTCCAGGGTACGGCCATCCCACGGGTCACCGGTCTCGTCGGCCAGCGCTTCGCGGCGACGGAAGCTGACGATCAACTGGATCAGGAAGGCAGCGATACCCACGGCAATCAGCACCGCACCGAAGGCGGCAATCTGGAACCAGATCTGCAGGGACTGATCCTCGAAGTGGCTGACACGACGGGTCACGCCCATCAGGCCGAGCACGTACAGCGGCATGAAGGCGAAGTAGAAACCGATCAGCCAGAACCAGAACGATAGCTTGCCCCAGAACTCATCCAGCTTGTAACCGGTGGCTTTCGGGAACCAGTAAGTGATACCGGCAAACAGACCGAACAGCACACCACCGATGATCACGTTATGGAAGTGCGCGATCAGGAACAGGCTGTTATGCAGCACGAAGTCCACCGGCGGTACCGCCAGCAACACCCCGGTCATGCCACCGATCACGAAAGTGACCATGAAGCCCAGAGTCCACAACATGGGCACATCGAACTTGATGCGGCCACGGAACATGGTGAACAGCCAGTTGAAGATCTTCGCCCCTGTCGGTATCGAGATAATCATGGTGGTGATCCCGAAGAACGAGTTCACGCTGGCCCCCGAGCCCATGGTGAAGAAGTGGTGCAGCCATACCAGGTAGGACAGCACGGTGATCACCACGGTGGCGTAGACCATGGAGGTGTAACCGAACAGCGGCTTGCGGCTGTAGGTGGCCACGATCTCGGAGAAGATACCGAACACTGGCAGGATCAGGATGTACACCTCCGGGTGACCCCAGATCCAGATCATGTTCACGTACATCATGGCGTTGCCGCCCATGTCATTGGTGAAGAAGGCGGTGTCCAGGTAACGGTCCAGAGTCAGCATGCCCAGCACGGCGGTCAGCACCGGGAAGGCGGCTACGATCAACACGTTGGTGCACAGGGAGGTCCAGGTGAACACCGGCATCTTCATCAGGCTCATGCCCGGGGCGCGCATCTTGACGATGGTCACCAGCAGGTTGATCCCCGATAACAGCGTACCCACACCGGCGATCTGCAACGACCAGATGTAGTAATCCACTCCCACCCCGGGACTCTGCAATATCCCCGACAAGGGCGGATACGCCAGCCAGCCGGTCTTGGCAAACTCGCCGATGAACAGGGACATCATCATCAGCACGGCGCCACCGGTGGTCATCCAGAAACTGAAGTTGTTCAGGAACGGAAAGGCCACATCACGGGTGCCGATCTGCAGCGGAATCAGGTAGTTCATGATCCCGGTCACCAGCGGCATGGCCACGAAGAAGATCATGATCACGCCGTGGGCGGTAAAGATCTGGTCGTAGTGATCCGGCGGCAAATAGCCCATGTTGTCGCCGAAGGCGAAGGCCTGTTGCAGGCGCATCATGATGGCATCGGCGAAGCCGCGCAGCAGCATCACCAGACCCAGGATGATGTACATGATGCCGATCTTC
>NZ_JBNPEC010000264.1:0-13166 GCF_051117345.1 Alcanivorax sp. | reverse complement strand
GGTCGCGGCAAGTCTGCCGGTCAGCTCAAAGACGAGGATTACGTGGAGCACCTGCTTGTGGCAGGTACCCACGACACCCTGTTGCTGTTCACCGACGCCGGCAAGGTCTTCTGGCTGCGCACCTTCGAGCTGCCGCAAGGTGGCCGGGCGTCCCGTGGCAAGCCCATCGTCAACCTGCTGCCGGCACTGGGCAACGACGAGCGTATTACCGCCATCCTCCGTCTCGATGCGGAAATGGTTCGCCAGCAGAAAGCCGCCGGCGTTGAAGTGGAAGCCGATGAAGATGACGTCATCGATGCGGATGACGTGATCGAAGACGCCGTCGACGGTGATGAGGTAGAGGTCGAGGCAGAAGCGGTCGTCGATACCGTGCCGGGTCCCTTTATCTTCATGGCTACCTCCAGCGGTATCGTCAAGCGTACCGCCCTGGCCAACTTCGCCCGTCCACGCAGCTCCGGTTTGATTGCCGTGAAACTGCAGGAAGGCGAGCATCTGGTGAATGTGGCGATTACCCACGGCGACGAAGATGTGATGCTGGTGGCCCGCAACGGCAAGGCCGTGCGTTTCCATCAGTCCAAGGTGCGTGTCATGAGCCGTCTGGCCCGTGGTGTGCGCGGCATCAAGCTGGCTGATGGCGTGGACGTGATTTCCCTGATCGTGCCGGAAGAAGAAGGCCAGATACTGACTGCCTCCGAAAACGGCTACGGCAAGCGTACCCCGCTGACCGACTACCCGACCAAGGGTCGTGGTGGCCAGGGCGTCATCGCCATGGTGGTCAACGAGCGTAACGGTGAGCTGGTCGGTGCCACCCAGGTGTTCGGGGAAGAGGACATCATGCTGATCTCCAACCAGGGCACCCTGGTGCGCACCGGCGTCAATCAGGTCAGCACGTCCAGCCGTAACACCCAGGGCGTGCGCCTGATTCGTCTGGGCGATGGCGAGAAGCTGTGTGGCCTGGCCACCATCCCCGAGCTGGAAGGTGACGACGAAGACATCGAAGACGGCGAAGTGCTGGAAGAAGGGGATGTTACCTCTGAAGCACCGGAGTCTGACGCCTCCGACGACGCCGAGGAATAACCTGTAGGAGCACCTCTTGAGGTGCGAACCCTGCCCAATCGTGGGTGGTTCGCACCTCGAGAGGTGCTCCTACGGTGTTTTCTAAAATGATTCGACGAATTACCCGAGCCCGGTGTTACCGGGCTTCTTTGATTCACCGGTTTGGTACTTTCAATCTAGTCACGGAGAAAATGCATGTCCCGCGCCTATAACTTCTGCGCAGGTCCGGCGGCGTTGCCGACGGACGTTCTGGAGCAGGCCCGTCAGGAAATGCTGGATTACCAGGGCATGGGCCTGTCCATCATGGAAATGAGCCATCGGGACAAGGTGTTCGTGGAGATTGCCGAAAAGGCCGAGCAGGATCTGCGCAGCCTGATGGGGATCAGCGACGACTACGCCGTGCTGTTTCTGCAGGGCGGGGCCTCAACGCAATTCGCCATGGTCCCCATGAACCTGCTGGGCGAGGGCGAAACCGCGGATTACATCAATACCGGGCAATGGTCCAAGAAAGCCATTAAGGAAGCGGGCCGCTACGGCAACATTAACGTGGCCGCCAGCAGTGAAGACACCAACTTCAGCACCGTGCCGCCCCAGGACAGCTGGCAGTTGTCGGCCAATCCGGCCTACGTGCATTACTGCCCCAATGAAACCATCGGTGGCCTGGAATACAGCTTTGTTCCCGACGTGGGTGATACCCCGTTGGTGGCAGACATGAGCTCCACCATCCTGTCCCGCCCCATTGATGTGAATCGCTTCGGGGTGATCTATGCCGGTGCCCAGAAGAACATCGGCCCCGCCGGCCTGACTCTGGTGATTATCCGCAAGGACCTGCTCGGCAAGGCCGGCGCCCATGTGCCCGCCATGCTCAATTACCAGACCCACGCTGACAACGGCAGCATGTTCAATACGCCGCCCACCTTTTCCTGGTACCTGGCCGGGCTGGTGTTCCAGTGGCTGAAAAAGCAGGGCGGAGTGGCGAACATGGCAGAAACCAACCAGCGCAAGGCCGAAAAGCTGTATGGTTTTATTGATAACAGCGGCTTCTACAGCAACCCGGTGGAAAAAATCAGCCGTAGCTGGATGAATGTGCCCTTCGTGCTGGCCGACGCTAACCTGGATAAACAGTTCCTCAGCGAAGCCGACCAGGCGGGTCTGTTGAACCTGAAGGGCCACCGCAGCGTAGGTGGCATGCGTGCCAGCATCTACAATGCGGTACCGGAAGCAGCAGTGGATACGCTGATCGCCTTTATGGCGGACTTCGAAAAACGCAACGGCTGAGCGGGGACCGCCATGACCGAATCACTGGACAATTTGCGTAACCAGATCGATGAGCTGGACCAGCGGCTGCAGGATCTGCTCAACGAGCGTGCCTCCCTGGCCCACAAGGTGGCCGAGGTGAAGAGCGCCACCGACCCCAACCCGGTATTTTATCGCCCGGAACGGGAAGCCCAAGTGTTGCGCCGGGTGAAAGAGCGCAACCAGGGGCCGCTGGATGGCGAGACCATGGCGCGGTTTTTCCGCGAGATTATGAGCGCCTGCCTGGCCCTGGAGCAGCGCATGAAAGTGGCGTTCCTGGGGCCGGAAGGCACCTTTACCCAACAGGCCGCCCTCAAGCACTTTGGCCATGCAGTGGAAAGCGTGCCGCTGGCTGCCATTGATGAAGTGTTCCGGGAAGTGGAAGCCGGTGCCGCTCACTACGGCGTGGTGCCGGTGGAGAACTCCACCGAAGGGGTGGTCAACCACACCCTGGATACCTTCATGACGTCCAGCCTGAAAATCTGCGGTGAGGTGGAGCTGCGTATCCACCATCACCTGCTGGCCGGCGAGCACACCCGCCGTGACAAGGTCACCCGGGTCTATTCCCACCAGCAGACCCTGGCCCAGTGCCGCCAGTGGCTGGATGCCCACATGCCCGGGGTTGAGCGCATTGCAGTCAGCTCCAACGGTGAAGCTGCTCGTCGCCTGAAAGACGAATGGAATGCCCTGGCCATTGCCGGGGAAATGGCGGAAGAGCTGTATGGGCTGGAAGCGGTGCAGCGCAATATCGAAGACCGCCCGGACAACACCACCCGTTTCATCATTATCGGCCGCCAGGACACACCGCCCTCCGGCAACGACAAGACCAGCCTGATGATCAGCGGCAAGAACCGCCCGGGCCTGCTCTATGAAGTGCTGGCGCCGTTCCGGGATGAAGGTATTAACCTGACCCGCCTTGAATCCCGGCCCTCGCGGACGTCCAATTGGAGTTATGTGTTCTTCGTGGACTGCGAAGGCCACAAGGAAGATGGCAAGCTGCAGCCGGTGCTGGACAAGCTGGAAGCGGCTGGCAATACCATCAAGCTGTTGGGTTCCTACCCGAAGGCAGTGCTTTAATTCTTTGTAGGAGCTTGTCCGCAAGCGATTTTCGGTCTTGAAGCTAAATCGTCAGCCGGCTGGCTCCTGCAGGAGAGTGTTTACTACAGAGATCATTTGGATCGAGCGATTTGCCTCGATGAACTCTGTCTTCTCTGTGGTAGTGAATAAAGATGAATCCATAGCCTGATTCAGGCTACAGGGAGCAGCATCATGACGTGCGATTACATCGAACTCGCCAACAGTGGCGTCCAGCAGCTCAAGCCCTATGAACCCGGCAAACCCATTGAGGAGCTGGAGCGCGAGCTGGGCCTCACCGATATCGTCAAGCTGGCCAGCAATGAGAACCCGCTGGGACCAAGTCACAAGGCCCTGCATGCGCTCAAGCATCTGCATGAGCTGCACCTGTACCCGGATGGCGCCGGTTTTTCCCTGAAGGCAGCACTGGCGGAAAAGCTGGGTGTGCAAACCAATCAGCTGACCCTGGGTAACGGCTCCAACGATGTGCTGGACCTGATCGCCCGGGCCTACCTGCAGCCCGGCGATGAAGCGATTTTCTCCGAGTACGCCTTTGCCGTGTATCCATTGGTGACCCTGGCTTGCAACGCCAAACCGGTAGCGGTGCCGTCCAATCTCTATGGCCACGACCTGGCCGCCATGGCCGAGGCGGTCACCGACCGCACCCGGGTGATTTTCGTGGCCAACCCGAACAACCCCACCGGCACCTGGTTCAATGCCCATGCTCTGGATGAGTTCCTGTCGCGGATCCCCGAGCGGGTGATCGTGGTGCTGGACGAGGCCTACTTCGAATATGTGGAAGAAAGCCACTATCCGAACGGCATCGAGCGCCTGGGAAAATATCCTAACCTGGTGGTAACGCGCACCTTCTCCAAGATTCATGGCCTGGCCGGCCTGCGTATCGGCTATGGCGTCTGCAACCCGCAAATTGCCGATGTACTGAACCGGGTGCGCCAGCCGTTCAACGTGAACACTCCGGCCATGGTGGCCGCTGAAGCGGCTCTGTCCGATGACGATCACATCGAAAACTCCCGCAGCGAAAACACCAGCGGCCTGGTGCAGATCGCCGAAGGCCTGCAGAAGCTGCACCTGGAGCAGATCCCCTCGGTGGCCAACTTCATCGCCTTCGACTGTGGTCGCGAAGCCATGCCGGTTTACCAGGGTCTGCTGCGCGAAGGCGTGATTGTTCGCCCTCTGGGAGGCTACGGCATGCCCAACTTCCTGCGTGTGACCGTGGGCACCAGCCGCGAGAACGAGCGTTTCTTGCAAGCCCTCAAGCATGTGTTGAAGGAAATGGCGGATGGGTAATCTCCACCGTTTCGGTTTTTCCGCCGTAGGAGCGCCGCTTGAGGCGCGAACCTGCTTGCGACATGCCGTACCAGATTCGGTTCGCACCTCAAGCGGTGCTCCTACAATGCGAACCGGGGGCGTTTGCCATGTCTGAACCCCTATTCAACCGCATCGCCGTTATCGGCCTGGGCCTGATCGGTGGTTCCTTTGCCGCCGCTGCTCGCAAAAACGGGCTGGCCGCTTCAATTGTGGCTGGTTCCCGCTCCGCCCGAACCCTGGAGCAGGGCATTGCCCTCGGCGTTGTCGACGAAGGCAGCCAGGATCTGGCGGAAGCCGTTGACGGCGCTGATCTGGTGTTTGTCTCCACCCCGGTCTCTGCCATGGGCAAGGTGCTGACGGCGCTGAAGCCGGGTTTGTCACGGACAGCGATTATCACCGATGGCGGTAGCGTCAAAGGCAATGTGATCACCGCGGCCCGCGCCTCCCTGGGGGAGCATTATTCACGCTTCGTGCCCGGCCACCCCATTGCCGGCAAGGAAAAGAGCGGTGTTGGTGCCGCCGATGCGGACCTGTACCGGAATCACCGGGTCATCCTGACGCCCACCGAGGCCACTGACCCGGCAGCCACCGCCCGGGTGCGGGCGATCTGGACCGCCATGGGCGCGGAAGTGCTGCAGATGGCGCCGGATTACCACGATCAGGTGTTGGCGGAAACCAGCCATCTGCCCCATCTGCTGGCCTTTTCGCTGGTGGATACCCTGGCCCGGCAGGGCGACTCCACGGAGATCTTCCGCTATGCTGCCGGCGGTTTTCGCGACTTCACCCGTATCGCCAGCTCCGATCCGGTGATGTGGCACGACATTTTCCGCGAAAACAAGGCCGCGTTGCTGCAGTCCCTGGACCTGTTCAGCGACGGCATTACGCGCTTTCGCCAGGCGGTGAGCGACGATGATTCCGATGCCCTGATGGGCATCATGACCCGCGCCAATACGGCCCGGGCCCACTTTATGGCCATGAACGAGCGCACGTCCTATACCCGCGCCCACCATTCAGGTGACGACACAACCATGACAGACAGCACCATCCTCCACAGCAAGAGTGCCAACCCCACCTTTGTGGTGACCCCGGGTGGCCGACTCACTGGCCGGGTACGGGTACCCGGCGACAAATCCATGTCCCACCGCTCCATTATGCTCGGCTCCCTGGCCGAAGGCGTGACCCGGGTAGAAGGCTTCCTGGAAGGCGAAGACGCTCTGGCAACGCTGCAGGCATTCCGCGATATGGGGGTGGTTATCGAAGGCCCCCACAACGGCCAGGTGACCATCCACGGGGTCGGCCTGCATGGCCTCAAGGCGCCGGGCAAGCCGCTCTATATGGGCAACTCCGGCACCTCCATGCGTCTGCTCACCGGCTTGCTGGCCGGGCAGGCCTTTGATGTGGAGCTCACTGGGGATGCGTCCCTGTCCAAGCGTCCCATGGAGCGTGTGGCCAGCCCCCTGCGCGAGATGGGCGCCCAGATTACCACCGGTAACGAAGGTCGCCCGCCGGTGCGCATCCGCGGTGGTCAGCCCCTCAAGGGCATTCACTACGACCTGCCCATGGCCTCTGCCCAGGTGAAATCCGCCGTCCTGCTGGGCGGCCTGTACGCTGACGGTGAGACCTCGGTGACCGAGCCGGGCCCCACCCGCGACCATACCGAACGGATGCTGGGTGGCTTTGGCTATGACGTGCGTCGTGACGGTGCCACCAGTGCGTTGACCGGCGGCGGCACACTCACCGCCTGCAAGCTGGAAGTGCCGGCGGATATTTCCTCGGCCGCCTTCTTCTTGGTCGGTGCATCCATTGCCGCTGACAGCGAGCTGACGTTACCCCATGTGGGCATCAACCCTACTCGTACCGGCGTTATCGACATCCTCAAGCTGATGGGGGCGGATATTCGTCTGGAAAATCAGCGAGATGCCGGCGGCGAGCCGGTGGCGGACCTGGTGGTAAAAGCGGCGCCCCTGAAAGGTATCGAGATTCCCCAGGAGCTGGTGCCCCTGGCCATTGACGAATTCCCGGCCATCTTCATCGCCGCCGCCTGTGCCGAGGGCGACACCGTGTTGCGCGGCGCTGAAGAGCTGCGGGTGAAGGAATCTGACCGCATCCAGGTGATGGCGGATGGTCTGGCCGCACTGGGCGTGGATCACGAGGTGTTTGAGGACGGCATCCGCATCAGCGGTGGCAGTTTCGGTGGCGGCGAGATTCAGTCCCACGGAGACCATCGTATTGCCATGAGTTTTGCCATGGCGTCCCTGCGTGCCACTGGCCCGATTACCATTAACGACTGCGCCAATGTGGCCACCAGCTTCCCGGGCTTTGCCCAGCTGGCCGCCCACGCGGGCTTGAACCTGGAGGTGAAATGACTGTTCCGTCCACTGCGGTATTGACCATCGACGGGCCGGTTTCCTCCGGTAAGGGCACCGTTGCCCGGTTGGTGGCGACCCGTCTCGGCTGGCACCTGCTGGATTCCGGTGCCCTGTATCGGGTTCTGGGTTATCACGCGAGAAATCAAGGGCTTGCACTGGATGACGAGCCTGCCTTGGTGGAACTGGCGAAAACCTTGCCGGTAAGATTTATTGAGCAGAAGGGCGAAACAGCGGTGATTCTCGATGGCGAGGATGTATCAAAAATCATCCGCCAGGAAAGCGTGGGTGAGCTGGCCAGCCAGGTGGCCGTTCTGCAGCCGGTGCGTGATGCGCTATTGGCTCGCCAGCGGGTGTTCGCCGAGGCCCCGGGCCTGGTGGCGGATGGTCGCGATATGGGTACCGTGGTGTTTACCTCTGCCCCCCTCAAGATTTACCTCACCGCCAGCGCTGAAGAGCGCGCCAGACGGCGCTTTGAGCAGTTGAAGGAAAAGGGCTTTGATGCTACCCTCGCGACCCTCGTCGAGGACATCCGCACCCGGGATGACCGTGACATGAACCGTGAGGTGGCGCCGTTGCGTCCGGCAGACGATGCCGTGGTAATCGAATCCACCACCCTGACGGTTGATGAAGTGGTAAACCGGATCCTTGAAGAGGCTGCCGCACGCCAACTGGTGTGAAGGTAGCACACGTTGTTGAAACCCTTCGATAGTGCACTGTCGAGGGGTGATTCTGTGTCAAGCGGCCGATCTGCTCAACCCTGAAAAAGTAAGCCAGCTGGGGAAGGGCGGGTCTCATTTTTTTACTAACCCATGTCTGCTGGTTGGCATGTGCGAAAACACTGAGTGAATTTCATGACCGAATCTTTTGCTGATCTCTTTGAAGAAAGCCTTAAGGACCTGGACGTTGCCCGTGGTTCTATCATCAAGGGTACTGTTGTATCCATCGATAGCGACTGGGTAACCGTTAACGCAGGCCTGAAATCCGAAGGCATTATTGCCCGTGAAGAATTCCTTAGCGAGGCAGGCGAGCTGGAAATCGTCGAAGGCGATGAAGTTGATGTTGCCGTAGACGCCATCGATGATGGTATGGGCTTCACCCGTCTGTCCCGTGAAAAAGCCAAGCGCGCCGAAGTCTGGGGCGAGCTGGAAAAAGCTTTCGACGAAGACGAGATCGTAAAAGGTATGATTTCCGGCAAGGTGAAGGGTGGCTTCACTGTCGATATCGGCCCGATCCGCGCGTTCCTGCCCGGTTCCCTGGTAGATATCCGTCCGGTTCGCGATGTCGCGCACCTGGAAGGCAAAGAGCTGGACTTCAAGGTCATCAAGCTGGATCCCAAGCGCAACAACGTTGTGGTTTCCCGTCGCGCGGTGATGGAAGCCGAGCACTCCCAGGAGCGCGAAGCGCTGTTGGAAACCCTCCAGGAAGGCATGGAAGTCAAAGGTATCGTCAAGAACCTGACCGACTACGGTGCGTTCGTGGATCTGGGTGGCATCGACGGCCTGCTGCACATCACCGACATGGCCTGGAAGCGCATCAAGCATCCGAGCGAGATCGTTGAAGTAGGTCAGGAAATCGACGTCAAGGTACTCAAGTTCGACCGCGAGAAGATGCGTGTTTCCCTGGGTCTGAAGCAGCTGGGCGAAGATCCGTGGCACGATATCGTGGGCAAGTACCCAGAAGGTACCCGCGTGAAAGCGAAGGTAACCAACCTGACCGATTACGGCTGCTTTGCCGAAATCGAAGAAGGTGTAGAGGGCCTGGTTCACGTTTCCGAAATGGATTGGACCAACAAAAACATCCACCCGTCCAAGGTTGTAGAGATCGGCGACGAAGTGGAAGTGATGATCCTGGACATCGATCAGGACCGTCGTCGTATTTCCCTGGGTATCAAGCAGTGCCAGTCCAACCCGTGGGATGCCTTCGAAGAGAAATACCAGAAAGGCGAGCGCATTTCCGGCAAGATCAAGTCCATCACTGACTTCGGTATCTTCATCGGTCTGGAAGGCGGCATCGACGGTCTGGTGCACCTGTCCGACATTTCCTGGGAAGAGCAGGGCGAAGATGCCGTGCGTAACTTCAACAAGGGCGATGAGCTGGAAACCGTGGTTCTGTCCATCGACGCAGAGCGCGAAAGAATTTCCTTGGGTATCAAGCAGTTGACAGACGATCCGTTTGCTCAGTATGTTGCTGCTAATGACAAGGGCGCAATCGTTAAGGGCGTAGTGAAGTCGGTAGACGCGAAAGCGGCCATCGTCGAGCTGGCTGAGAACGTGGAAGGTACCCTGCGTGCCAGCGAAATCAGCCGCGACCGCGTTAACGATGCGACTGAAGTGCTCAACGTCGGTGACGAAGTGGAAGCGAAAATCACCAACGTTGATCGCAAGAACCGTGTTCTGAGCTTGTCCATCAAGTCCAAGGACCAGGCCGACGAGCGTGAAGCCATTGACGGACTGTCTGAACAGCAGGATGCCAATGCGCCGAAGACTATCGGTGATCTGATCAAGAAGCAGATGGAAAGCAGCAACGAGTCATAATACGGCTCCTCCCGGGGACCGGCATCGTGCCGGTCCCACTGGGCTGGGAGCCCAGGGAGAAAGCTGTAATGGCGTTAACCAAGTCAGAATTGATTGAGCGGATTGCCGATCGGCAAAACCAATTGTCGCCCAAGGATGTGGAGCTGGCAGTCAAAACGCTTATCGAACAGATGGCCGATTCTCTGGCCGGCGGAGGTCGTATCGAAATACGCGGCTTCGGCAGTTTTTCCCTCCATTTTCGTGCGCCCCGCGTGGGACGCAATCCCAAGACCGGTGCCAGCGTCGAGCTGCACGGCAAATATGTTCCCCACTTCAAACCCGGTAAAGAGCTGCGCGAGCGCGTTAACGATTCACTGCATGAAGAAAGTGGTGAAGGTGTTGATAATGGCGCAAGCGGCAATCAGGCTGCCGTTAACTAAACCCCGTTTGTTGTTACCGCCCGGCACAGACCTGGCCAGTAAAGAGGGAACCTTACGATGCGAAACCTGTACCGGATTCTGGTAATCCTGGCCGTACTGGCCGTCTTTCTGCTCGCTTTCCTGTTTGTCACCAGCAACCGTGATCTAGTGACGCTGGATATGTTGTTCTATCAATGGCACTGGGAAGTCTCCCTGGGCGTGCTGGTGATCGGCGTGCTGGCTATTGGTTTGTTTCTGGGCTTGCTGGCCGGTATCGGGCTGCGCGGCCTGAAGAGCCTGTTTTCATGAGTGAATCGTTCTGGCTGCTGCCGTTCTTTTTTGTTGCCATCGCCGCCGGGTTTTTCCTCGGTCGGCGTGAGAGCAAGCGCCGGCAGCGCCGGCGCATGGCCTCCCTGTCCAAGGACTATGTGGCCGGCATCAACTTCTTTCTCAATGAAGAGCCGGACAAGGGCATCGAAGCCCTGCTCAAGAGTCTGGACGTGAGTGAAGAGGGGCTCGACACCCACCTTGCTCTGGGCAAGCTGTTCCGCAAGCGTGGCGAATTCGACCGTGCTGCCCAGCTGCATACCCACCTGCTGGAACACGGTGACTATGGGCGCCCGGTGCAGGAAGAAATCCAGCTGGAACTGGCCCAGGATTATCTGGCCAGCGGCATCTTTGATCTGGCCGAGCAGGTACTGCTGGAAATGCTGGATCAGGATTGTCAGGCTAAGGATGAAGTCTGCCAGCAACTGATGGGCCTGTACGAGCAGGAACGCGACTGGGTCAATGCCATCAGCATGGGGGAACGGTTGATCAAGAGCCGCCCGGTGCTGGGGCCAGTGCTGGCCCAGTATTGCTGCGAGCAGGCGGAAAACCTGCGCCGCGACGGCGACATCAATCCGGCCCGCCGCATGCTGAGACGGGCGCTGTCATTCGATGACCAGTGTGTGCGCGCCAGCTTTGCGGAAGGCGAGCTGGAAATGGGCGAGCAGAACTGGGATGCCGCCATCCAGGCCCTGCAACGCATCTGGGTGCAGGACAGCGACTTCTTCGATGAAGCGCTCGACAAGCTGCGCACCAGCTACCAGCAGCAGGAGAAGGACGAGGAATTTATCCAGATGCTGGCGGACTACAGTGCCGAGAAACCCAGCACCAGCCGCATCCTGCTGCTCGCCGAAACGCTCAAGGAGCGCTACGGCGACAAGGAAGCGGCGGACTTTATTGCCGAATACATGAAAGCCAACCCTTCGGTACGTGGTCTCAACCGTATCATCGACATGAGCCTGGCCGGCAGCGCGGAAGGGGAAACCCGCGAGCACCTGGGCGTGCTCAAGCAACTGTCGGAGCAACTGCTCAACGACAAGAGCCTCTACAAATGCCGCCGCTGCGGTTTTGAAACCCCTCTGATGCAATGGCGTTGCCCAAGCTGCAAACGCTGGGGTTCCATCAAACCGGTGGTCAAGGAAGTCTAGCCGCAAGCTGCAAGCCTCAAGCTACAAGCTGCAACACGGGAAAGTGTATCGAAAACTGGTGGTTTGTTGGCCGCGCACAAAGATAGGCAGATGATTCGCGGCCAAAAACGTCAAGCCAAGCCCGATCCTATCTCGCGTTGTAGCTTGTAGCTTGAGGCTTGCAGCTCCGAATTCTTGAACCGACTTCCCGCAACTCATACCATAGCGCCACCAATCCCCGAGGACGCTCCCATGCCTATTTCCAGCCCTGTTATCGTCGCCCTGGACTACCCGGATGCCGCCCGTGCGCTGGCCATGGCCGATCAGCTGGACCCGGCCAGAGTGCGTGTCAAAGTCGGTAAGGAAATCTTCACCCGCAGTGGTCCGGCCATTGTCGAAGGCCTGCATAAAAAAGGTTTCGAGCTGTTCCTGGATCTGAAATTCCACGACATCCCCAACACCGTGGCCGGCGCCGTGTCCGCAGCGGCGGACATGGGGGTGTGGATGGTCAATGTGCACGCCAGCGGTGGCCAGCGCATGATGGAAGCCGCTGCCAATGCCATCGCCAACCATGCCAGTCGCCCCCACCTGATTGCAGTGACCGTGCTGACCAGCATGGAAGCGGCCGATCTGGAGCAGGTCGGGGTGATGGATGAGCCCCGGGTGCAGGTGCAACGCCTCGCCGAGCTTGCCAAGCGCTCCGGCATGGATGGGGTAGTGTGCTCCGCCCAGGAAGCGAGCATGCTCAAGGCGGCCTGCGGCCAGCAATTCGAGCTGGTTACTCCGGGCATCCGCCCCGCAGGCGCCGATGCCGGTGACCAGCGCCGTGTGTTGACGCCGGTGCAGGCGCGGGATGCGGGTGTGGACTATATGGTGATCGGCCGTCCGATCACCCAGGCTGCCGAACCTACAGCGGTAGTGGATGAGATATTACAAAGTCTTGCCTGAGCCACTTACGTAATCTGTCACCCCCGGCTGATAACGCCTCCTCACTCGGCTTCCTATGGTGTGGTCTCCAGCGTATAAAAAATGGAGACCAATATGAAAGCATTGAAAGCGGTTGTGATGTCCTTCCTGCTGGCGTTGAGCTTGCCGGCTCTTGCAGTGGAAGTGGATGCGGTCAAGGACGTTGCCAAAACCCAAACAGAAAACCGCATCGACCTGAACAACGCGGACGTTACCGAGCTGCAGGAACTCAAGGGAGTGGGCCCGAAAACGGCAGAAGCCATCGTGCAGTGGCGTGACAGCCAGGGGCCTTTTACCAGCGTGGATCAACTGCTGGCCATCAAGGGCATCGGTGAAAAGACCCTGGCAAAAATGCGCGACAGTCTGGTCGTGCAGTAAGCAGCCGCAGCCCCGTTGGAGCTTTGCTCGCAAAGCGAAGAGGTAGCAGATACGTTCGCCTTGTGAACAAGGCTCCAACGAATTGGAGTTGGGTGTGGGTTTTAAGGCATCCACAAAAAAGGCTTCCTGGAGGAAGCCTTTTTTATTATCTCTCTGATCGGTCGCCTCACTCTTCCGAGTGACTTTCCTCTTCTTCCGCCTGGCTGCTCCGGTCAGCGCCCCGACCAGGATCAAGTGTCGTGGGTTCACAGGCCGCGGGTGCATACGCTCACGTGGGCTCTCTCCGCTTTTACAGGGATACCTTCACCGACG
>NZ_JBNPEC010000015.1:0-13236 GCF_051117345.1 Alcanivorax sp. | reverse complement strand
GCTATCGCCGCCCTGGTGCTGGGATACCTAACCCTCCCGCTGGATAACCAGCAGGCGGCGTAACCTCCCCTCCCCCTGACCACGCTTTTTGTGGGGAGCGATCAAGCATCGCCTCCCCCACCCTTTCCTCCAGCACCCCTCACGCCTGTAACAAACCCCTCCCCCTTTTTGACAATAACGCTACAGCCTCCCCCAACCCTTTAGTTGTACAAACGTACCAATAAGAACGTACATACCCATAACAACAACGGGGGCCCCGCATCGCGAGGACTCCCTTAAGGGGTTAGCCATGCTACAACTGACCCGGGCTCCGGCCCTGACCGTTTCTGTGTTGCCTTGCTCACTGCTACTGGCCGCCAGCCTTCTGGCCGGCTGTGGCGGTGGTGGCTCCTCCGCCAACACTGCCGCAGAGCAACCGCGCCAGCCCGATACCGAAAATCCGACACCCACACCGGAACCCGGCCCGGAACCGGCGCCAGAGCCGCAACCGCTCAACCGCTATCAGTTCGCCAATGGCTGCTACACCCTGAATAGCGACGGGCGCTTCCTGCAGGCGGACACCGCCAGCAGCGCCTACGGCCTGACCACGGATGCGGCACAAGCCACCGCCTTTACCCTGAAACCTACCGACCTGGGCCGCTATCTGCTGGTGTCCGATTACCAGCGCACCACCGGCAGCACCGGGCAGAAACAACTGCTCGGCATCAGCGACCCGGCCGGAGAGCTGCTGGATCAGGGAGGCAACTTTGTCGGCGAACTCAGTTATCTGGTTGCCGGCCTCGGCGACACCCTCAATCTGGTACTGGACCCGATAGCGCCGCTGGGCGGCTTGCTGCGGGAACTGGGGGAGAGCCTTGAAGGAATCGGTGGCTCCCTGGCTGACACCACCCTGCAGCCATCCCTAGCCATGGTATCCAGCGCCAATGATCTGGCGGTATGGAATCTCAACCCCAGCGAGGGCGACAGTTTCACTCTGGCCTCTCGGGTCACCGGCCTGCTGCTCACCGCCAGCGATAACGGGCTAACCCTCACCTCACCCAGCCTGGAAAATGCCGACACCCGTTTTGTGCTCAACGGCGCTGACGGCTGCAGCGGCTACCCGGAAGCCAAACTGAACGCCACCGTGGCCGACAACGACCCGGCTATTTACCTGAAAGAGGTGGACCGTTTCCGCAACACCCCGGGCATCGATAACGACGACGTGTTCGGTTACGTGGATGCCCATAGTCATATCTCCGCCTACGAATTCATCGGCGGGCGGGTCAACTACGGCGACCCCTTCCACAAATTCGGTGTCGACCACGCTCTCCACGATTGCGCGGAAAACCATGGCCCCCAGGGCCTCACCGGTCTGGTGGAGCAAGTCACCAGCAACCCGGGGCCACACGAGACCCGCGGCTGGCCGGACTTTCCTTTCTGGCCGCGCAACGACTCCCTGCAACACCACCAGAGCTACTACAAATGGATCGAACGGGCCCACCTGTCCGGCCTGAAGATCCTGGTCAATCACCTGGTGCATAACGAAATCCTCTGCCAGATCAATCCGCAGAAACAGAACGACTGCGACACCGTGGCCGCCATTGAGCAGCAGGCGGCACTGATGCATCGCATGGAAGATTACATCGACGCCCAGCAAGGCGGCCCCGGCGAAGGCTGGTTCCGCATCGTCACCAGCGCCAGCGAGGCTCGCCAGGCGATCGGTGAAGGCAAGATGGCCGTGATCCTCGGTGTGGAAGCCTCCAAGGCACTTAACTGTGGGGAATTCCTGGGCGTGGCCGAATGCAGCCGCGAGGAAATCGTGGAGCGGCTCGACCGCCTTTATGCCATGGATGTGCGCAGCCTGTTCCCGGTGCACAAATTCGATAACGCCTTCGGCGGCCACCTCCCGGATCTCTCTGACGGCATCGGCATTGGCGCCGTACTGTACGGCGGCAACCTGCTGGAAACAGGTCACACCGTGGAATTCGAAGAGTGCCCGGACCACGACCACGCGGTGAACGACAGCCCGCTGGCCGATCCGCTGCAACCCTACGGCATTTTCGAGCAGTTGCTGTTCCAGCTGGATTATGTGGGCGAGCGATTCCCGGCCAGCCCGGAAGAGCTGGCCGAACTCGACCCGCGCCGGGGCACCGACCACCTGTGCAACACCCGCGGGCTGACCGACCTGGGCTTCTTCCTGATCGAAGAGCTGGCCAAACGCGGCATGATGATCGAAACCGACCACATCAGCCGCAAGGCCGCTACCGATATCCTCGACCTGACCGCCCCGCGCGGTTACCCGGTGATCAACAGTCACGGCAACTGGGGCAGCACCGAAACCCTGCGTGACCGTGTAGCGGCTCAGGGCGGCATCAGCGCCTCCTTTGGCAGTGTCCGCGACGACTGGGTCGACCAGCTCACCCGCGATGGCAACCGCCCGCGCCCGGATGCCTTCAAGGTGGGCCCCTTCGGCGGCGCCCCCTTTGCCTCCGATGTGAATGGTATCGCCGCCCTGGCCGGCAACCCGGGCACGCCGGACCAGGAAGACAGCCTCTACCCGTTCACCTCCGTGGATGGTCGCGTGGTGTTCGACAAGCAGGTCACCGGTGACCACGCCTTCAGCCTGTACGAAGGGCGTGGTGTGGCCCACTACGGCCTCTACCCGGACCAGATCGCTGACATGGTTGCCCACAGTGATCGCCCGCCGGAACAGATCGACGATGCCATCAACCAGTTATTCACCTCGGCGGAAGCCTACCTGCGCATGTGGGAACGGCTTGAGAAAGCGGCGCAGTAACAATGCCGCCGACACAAAAAAAGACTTTGGGGAATACCATGAAAACGCTAACAGTCCGCTCTCTGTTTTTACTGTTACTGACTGCCTTCATCGTCACCGGCTGTGGTGGCGGGGGTAGCAGCGACCCGGCCAACACCCCCACCGCCAATAGCGGCGATGATGGCGGAGGGAGTAGTGATGGCGGCGATGACGGTGGTGACGGTGACAATCCGGTTACCCCGCCCACCGGGGAAGGCCGCACCTTTATGATTTCCCCCGGCGACAACGCCACCGAAGACATGGTCAACGCCATGATTCAGCTGCGCCCCGGCGACACGCTGCAATTTGACTGCGGCTACTTCGATCTGGATCAGGGGCTGCTGATCCAGGCCACCGAAGATGTCCTGATTGAAGGCTGCGGCAAAGACGACACCGTGCTGTCCTTCAAAAACAGCGCCAACGTCACCGGCCTGGAAGCGCTGAACATTCGCGGCATCACCGTGGAAGACCTGACCATCCTGGATTCGCCCGGCGACGCCTTCAAACTCAAGGGCGTCAAATGGGGCACCCTGCGCAATGTGCGCGCCATGTGGTCCGGTGGCGGCGAGCCGATTACCGCAGACAATTATGGCGACCGGTTGCATGTGGCCTGTACCAACCCGCCTTTCAACGAAGGTGACCCCACCCCGGATTACGTTCCCAGTGCCGCCAGCGGCCGCTACGGCATCTACCCGGTGGAATCGGAAAACATCCTGGTGGAAGGCAGTGAATCCGTGGGCGCCTCCGATGCCGGCATCTACGTGGGTCAGACCAACACCGCCATCATTCGTGACAGCCGTGCCGTCTATAACGTGATGGGTTTCGAAATCGAAAATGTTCAGGGCGGGGAATACGACAACAACGTGGCCGAGTGTAATACCGGCGGCTTCCTGATCTACGATCTGGAAAATATCACTCAGTACGGCGACACCTCGGTGATGCTCAACAACCTGGCCCGCAACAACAATACCTACAACTTCGCCCAGAGCGGGCTAGTCTCTGCGGTGCCGCGCGGCACCGGTTTTATTACCCTGGGCTACGACAACATCGAGGTCTTCAACAACACGTTTGAAGACCACAGCACCGCCGCCGTCATCTATACCAGCTATGAGCTGATTGATGGCAAAGACAAGACCGCCGACAAGAAACTGGACCCGTATACCGAAGGTCTTCATATCCACAACAACGTGATGAAAAACTCCGGTTACGACCTGCCGCCACCCGACCTGGAAAAACTGGCCAACGGTGAAGTGGAAAGCGTGCTGCCCACCCTGATCGGCCTGAAGAACCTGCCCGTCATCAATGATCCTACCCAGTTACTGGGCAGCCTGGACAACATCCTTAACCTGGGCAAAGGCGCCCACATTGTCTGGGATGGCCTGCGTGATGACCTTGATGCGGACTGCCCCTACCCGGTGGACAGCAATGGCGAGCCGGTGCCCATGGACAGCAACGGCAAGCCCCTGCACACCAATGAGCACCCCAACCCGAGCTGTCATTACAACGCCTACAAATTCGATGAAAACAACGAACGTATCCAACCCACCTGGGGCTCCTGTATCCGCGACAATGATTTCTCCGAAGACAGCGAACCCTATCTGAACTTCCACGGCACCGATGGACTGGAGTTGGTACTGGCTCTGGCAGAGCAGGACGTCTCGATCCTCTCGCCCGGTGGACTGCTCGATGCTCTTGAAGGCCTGCTTAATATGCCCTCGGATACTAATCTGTCGGACCATGCATGCCAGGCTCGCTTTGGCAAACTACTGCCTTCACTACCACGGGTAGAGATCCCCCCCTTCGAGCCCAGCGGCGATTTCGATCCTGCCCCGCCGCCAGAAGTGGTAGAGGAGCTCTGTAACGGCGAGGTGGCCAGCGGTGAAATCAATCGCGACGCCCTGGCAGTGAACTGCCCGCGCCTGGAGCAATACAACCTGTTTGCCGATGCCACGGATCCTCGCAGCCTGCCCAACGAAGGTGGCGTCCCCTATGTACTGAACACCAAACTGTTCTCTGACTACGCCAGCAAATACCGGGTCGCCTTCGTTCCTCCGGGCACAAAGGCGGTGTACCGGGACGGTCAGGGCGGCAGCAACCCCAATGGCGGCATCCACTTCCCCACTGGCACCGTACTGGCCAAGACCTTCGCCTTCACCGATGAGGCAAACAGCAATGAAACGCTGGTGGAGACCCGGTTGTTGATCAAACGCCTCAGCAGCAGCGGCAAGCCCTTCTGGGAAGGCCTGCCCTATATCTGGGACGAAGAGGAGGGCAAACCGGTGGCCCGTCTGAGCATGGGCGGCGGCAGCACCCCTGCCAGCTGGCATTACCGCGACAGCGACTCAGGCGCCCTGCTCACCGGCAGCACTGACAACTACTCCGTGCCCAACGCCAACCAGTGCATCACCTGTCATGGCAACGACGACCAGGCCGGCGGCAGCGCCCCTATCGGCCCCAAGCCGCGCAACCTGAACCGTGCCTACAAACCGGAATCCGCCTTCATGGGCAACACCGGCCAGGCCGGCTTCCCGCGCATCAACCAGCTACAGTACTGGACCGACGTGGGCATCCTCAGCGGCACCCCGGAGCTGCAGATCAGCAACGGCGTGGCCACCAACATTGAGCGACTGCCGCACTGGAACGTGCCCGGCGACAGCGGCAACACCGCCAACTCCGATGCGGATGTTGAAAGTCGGGTAAAGGCCTATCTGGAAGTGAACTGCCAGCACTGTCACAACGACAAGGGCGCCGCCTCCAACACGGGTTACTACCTGGATCATTTCCGTGACGTAGACGCCAGCTACGGCATCTGCAAGAAACCCACCGCCACCGGCGGCGGCTCCTGTGGTCGCCAGCATGTGGTGGTCCCGGGCAGCGCGAACAACTCCATCGTCTCCTGCCGCCTGGCCGCGGAAAACGACCCGCAACGGATGATGCCTCCCATCGCCCGCAGCGTGGCCCACGACGAGGCCACCGCCTTGCTGGACCAGTGGATCAATCAGGTGGTAGACAGCAGCTACACCAACGGCAGCGCCTGCAACTAGCGCTGCACTGTTCCCCCTCCCTCCTCCCACCTGTCTCCGGGAGGAGTGTTTGGCCCCTCCCCGCAAGGGGAGGGTTTTTATTTTTGAAATACCGGAAACAACAGCTCACAGAAAACCAGAGCAGGGCTATGTTTCTGGAATGGTGCCATCAACACCGATGCAGGCATTCACTGCTGAGAAGGATTGACCAATGAAAGGAATCAGTACAAAGACGAGACAACGGTGTCGTCGACAATAGCCCAACGAAATGAATGGTGCCCTTATCATGAATAAAAATATGCAACTCATCCTTCTTCTCTCAGGTCTATTGTGGGGATGCGGCAGTGGAGATGACTCGTCTTCTCCAACGTCAATGTCACCCCCACCGTCACCCTCTACCCTGTCTCCCGACATCACGGCCTCTGAACCAGACGCACCCCCGCAAGCAAAAAATGAAACACCCGCCACGACGCCACCTGACAATATCCAGATAGAAGATAGCCCTGAGCTCATTATATTGAGAACAGACTATGGGCACGTGGAAATAAAACGCGCGCCATTGTCCATGAGCTTTTACGACGAGAATGGCAAAAAAGTATTGAGCAGCGACAGGCAGCAACCGCCGGTCCCACTGCTGTTAAGAACACCGCTACCAAGCCGGCTTTTGGGAGGCTGGACCGAGATCATGCCGGAAGCGCCCGCGCTGTATGCACCCTTCACATTTGTTGTTGGCGATCAGTTAAACCTCCAGTTCCCGGCGACCTTCTGGGTCGGAAATATGCTGGCTTCGGCATCCACCGGTGTCGAGTTTCGTCTGACCAATGTGAAAGACGTGTCTGTTGACGGCGATCAGCTGGTATTGCGCGTAGCAACCTCCGACCCCAGCGGGCGTGAGGCACGCGTTACCATCAAGGCCGATGAAAACAGCAGCTTCCATGTCTCCGTCAAGGCGAATCACTTCCTCCGGGAAGTCCCGCTGATCTCAGCCAGTTTCGATTCAAGGCCCGGCGAGGCTTTCAGGGGATTTGGCGGCAGACGCAACAAACTCAATCAACGCAATGAAGCTTTTTTGAATTGGGCTGAAGAGTTTTCACAAACGCCTGAGGAGCTTGAGCCACTGATTGGCGATACGTTCGGCGAACAATACCAGTTTCCCACCGGCCCCCAGGGGGCTTATTACATACAGTCGCTTTTCATTTCAGATCAAGGTTACGGTTTTATGCTGGATCGCGATGAGCTTTCTCATTGGCGAATGGCATCAGACCGCAACGATGCCTGGCGTGTTGAAGTAGCGGGCAGCGAACTGGATTTCCTGGTCGTCCCCGGCAATCAAAAGGAAGTCGTGAGCCGTCTCTCCGGGATAAACGGTCGGCACCGGGTTCCACCACGCTGGTCACTGGGCCCAATGCTGTCTGAAACCATTCAGGAGTTCACAGACACTCCAGAGAATTACACCGAAAAAGTGAATGAGTCATTGGATCAAATCGAAGCATTGGGGCTCCCTATTACCGCATTTGCTTTTGAAGGGTGGGTCGGCACCAAAAAAACAGGCGCCTTCGACGATATTATCCAGCGACTGCGTGCACAGAACATCAAGCCTGTGACCTATTATCGGGGCTTTGTGGGTCAGACAGAGGACGAGCTTGAAGAACCTGAGGTATATCAACAGGCACTATCCCGCGGGTATGTCACAAAACGTGCATCAGGGCTGCCTTACATTTTTGGCTCCCCACTGATGGGTGGCATCGCCGCTCTGATTGATTTCACAAACCCTGAAGCCGTTGAGTGGTGGAAAGCGCGGATCAAGAAAGGTCTCGAAGAAGGCAGCGAAGGCTTTATGCAAGACTTCGGCGAACAGGTTCAGGTTGATATGGTTTTTCATGATGGCAGCTCGGGTATCGCCATGCACAACCGCAATGCTGCGCTGTTCCATCAGGCAACCCGGCAGGCCTTTGACGAATTTGTTGCCGACAACCCGGACAGGGAACCGTGGTTCTTCGTCCGTTTTGGCAACTCCGGGCGTAGAGGCTCAGCACACTACGAATCCGCGAGCTGGCCTGGCGACAACACCGCCGACTGGAGCCGTGCCTCGGGCCTTGGCTCGGTCATTCCTGACATGCTGAATCGCAGTGTTGGCGGAGCCTATGGCTTTGTCACCGAGATTGGCGGCTACATTGATATATTTGGTTCCATCGATTCGGAATTATTGATTCGCTGGGCCAACCATGCGTCCCTGATGCCCGTATTCCGCCAACATGGAGGCCCTGTCAATGGCACTCCCATGCCCTGGCGATTCGACGATCCCGAGGTTGTCGAGCACTACCGCACAGCGATGAACAGGCACATCGCTGCGCAACCGCTAATTTATCGTCTTTGGCAGGAAGCGCTGGCCACCGGCATCCCGATAACCCGGCCGCTATGGCTTGAATACCCGAACGACCCGGAAGCCGGTCGCCAGGACCAGCAATTCATGTTGGGACCGCATGTACTCGTGGCACCTGTGATATCCCCGGGCACTGACGGACGCGAGGTCTATTTCCCGAGCGGTTGCTGGCAGCACCCGGAAACGAAAGAGACCGTTCTTGGGCCACAGACACAATTCATCCAGGCCGCGGTCGCTGAGCTGCCTTACTTCTTCAGCTGCGGAACCCAACCCTTTCCGGTACCGGAAGGCGGTTTCTAGATCGAGGCTGTATAAGGGCGATGAGGGGCGTAACCGAACAATGAGGGCAGATATTGCCTTGTGCCAGGCAAGACCGGCCTCTCATGCTCTGAGGGGTATTAACGACGCTCGCGGATGGCTTTCAACGGTGCCGACAGTCTGTCTGGATGGCGCGGATGAACGCGGGCGTAACATTCAAGAATTTCTGCCATATCCTTTTCCACATCCCCACAAGGCTCAATCACCCGAGCAAAGGTAATTTCCTTTTTCCGGTAATCCGCTGTGGCCAGCACGATGGGAACGCCTGCCTTTTCGGCGATACGATAGAAACCGGTTTTCCATTGTGTGGCCCCACCCCGGGTGCCTTCCGGCGCCACCACCATGACCAGCTTGTCGCGGCTGTTGAACTGCTCCACAGTCTGGTCCACCACACCGGCAGCCTTGTTCCGGTCAATCGGTAGCGCACCCATCCAGCGCAACAGAGACCCGAGCACCCCCTTGAAAGCGCTGTCCTTGATCATCACGTGGGCATCCAGCCCCAGCTGCATCATCGCCGCCAGGGTGAAGATACCATCCCAGTTGGAGGTATGCGGCCCACCAATGATCACCGCCTTGGGCACCTCTGGCATGGGATTGGTTACCCGCCAGCCTGCCAGGCGCAAAAAACCACGGGCAAGCGACCGGGAGAAGGCATTTCCGCGACGGGGATAATCAGAGTCATGGTGTGACGACATGGGATTGTCCATTGCAAAGAGAGCGGCGATCATACCCACACGGCTCAATGATCACATTGGCACCAACGCCAAACGCACCCACGAAGCGATAACCGGCCCATGAATCCCCTGCGTTACCTGACCGGCTACCCCACCCAGATCCAGCAGCAGGCCCAAACCCTGGTGGACCGGGGGCAGCTGGGTGATTATCTGCAACAGCGCTACCCCGACAAGCATGATATTCAGGGGGACAAAGCGCTGTTCCAGTATGCCAACACCCTGAAACAGCAATACCTGCGCAAGGCGCCGCCGCTAGGCAAGGCACATTACGACGCCAAGTTGAAAACGCTGAGTCAGGCGCTGGGCATGCACACCCGGCAAACTCGTATTCACGGCAGCAAACTGCGCAGCCATAACAGCCTGCGCATCGCCAGCCAGTTCAAGGCGGCGCCAGAAGCCTTTCTGCGCATGATCGTGGTCCACGAACTGGCCCACTTCAAAGAAACCGACCACAACAAGGCGTTTTATCAGCTCTGCTCGCACATGGCGCCGGACTACCACCAGCTGGAGCTGGATACCCGGCTCTGGCTACTCTGGCAGGACACCTCAAACGGCTGACAACCCTGCTCTTATAAGCACCTGCAGGTTCTCTTTCCCATCCCTTATCCGCGTCCGACCAACAACCACATAACGTCAAAAGCTCTATATTCAACAATCACTTACATTTCCAGCCACTGATATTGCCAAAGAGCATGCCGGCCAGTTTCATGTCCCCGCCATAAGGGCGTAGTATGAAATGACTTAACGTCATAACGCAGGGTCATCAGTGCCTCGGTTTGTGGCAATGCTGTACTGATCCTGCGCCAGTGTTCCCGCTGGCGGCCGCTCTATCCGCCTGCGCGGGACTCCAATCAGAGCCTAGGAGGTGTGCAGTGACACGGATTGGCCAGGACACCCTGAACAGCAAGAAAACGCTGGAAGCCAACGGCAAGACCTATCATTACTTCGATATCAACACGGTCGCCGACAAGGGCTGGGGTGATCTCAGCAAGCTCCCTTTCTCCCTCAAAGTCCTTCTCGAAAACCTGCTCCGCTTTGAAGACGGCGACAGCGTCACCACCGCCGACGCCGAAGCTGTCATGCGCTGGCTGGAAAACAAGCGCTCCGACCACGAGATCAACTACCGCCCGGCCCGGGTGCTGATGCAGGACTTCACCGGGGTGCCCGGCGTGGTCGACCTGGCCGCCATGCGCGATGCCATCAAGAAGGCCGGCGGCGACCCCTCCCGCATCAATCCCCTGACACCGGTGGACCTGGTGATCGATCACTCGGTGATGGTGGACAAGTTCGGCAACCCCCAGGCCTTTTCCGAAAACGTGGACATCGAATACCAGCGCAACCGGGAGCGTTACCAGTTCCTGCGCTGGGGCCAGAAAGCCTTCAACAACTTCCGGGTCGTGCCGCCAGGTACCGGTATCTGCCACCAGGTGAACCTGGAATACCTGGCCAAGGGTGTGTGGTCCGCCGAGGGTGACGACGGCAACACCTACGCCTACCCGGATACCCTGGTGGGCACCGACTCCCACACCACCATGATCAACGGCCTGGGCGTACTCGGCTGGGGCGTGGGCGGTATCGAGGCAGAGGCCGCCATGCTCGGCCAGCCCATCGCCATGCTGATTCCCGAGGTGATCGGCTTCAAGATCAGCGGCAAGCTGCGCGAAGGCATCACCGCCACCGACCTGGTACTCACCGTCACCGAGATGCTGCGCCGCCGCGGGGTGGTGGGCAAGTTCGTGGAATTCTTCGGCGACGGCCTGGCCGACCTGACCCTGGCCGACCGTGCCACCATCGCCAACATGGCACCGGAGTATGGCGCCACCTGCGGTTTCTTCCCCATCGACGAACGCACCACCGAATACATGGAACTGTCCGGTCGTGATGCGGACACCATTGCCCTGGTGGAAGCCTACTGCAAGGCCCAGGGGCTGTGGCGCTCCAGTGCTGATCCGGACCCGGAATTTACCGATGTGCTGGAGCTGGATCTGGGCGATGTAGTGCCCAGCCTGGCCGGCCCCAAACGGCCCCAGGACCGAGTGCCGCTGACCGCCGTGAAGCGCACCTTCATTGATGTGGTCACCGATACCCTCAAGCTCAATGACGACGAAATCAGCAAGCTGGAAGGCGAAGGCGGCCAGACCGCGGTAGGTAACCACGAACCCAGTGGCGGCCAGGTACCGGTGGTGATCAATGGCCAAAAACACTTCATGAGCCACGGTGATGTGGTAATTGCTGCCATTACCTCCTGTACCAACACCTCCAACCCCAGCGTGATGCTGGCCGCCGGCCTGGTGGCGAAAAAGGCCGCGGAGAAAGGCATGAACCGCAAGCCCTGGGTGAAGACTTCCCTGGCGCCAGGCTCCAAGGTGGTCACCGATTACCTGGACGTGACCGGCCTGCAAAAACCGCTCAACGATATCGGTTTCGATCTGGTCGGCTATGGCTGCACCACCTGTATCGGCAACTCCGGCCCGCTGCCGGAGGAAATCGACAAGGCCATTGCCGAAGGCGATCTGGTGGTGGCCTCGGTGCTCTCCGGTAACCGTAACTTCGAAGGCCGGGTGCACCAGAGTGTGCGCACCAACTGGCTGGCCTCGCCGCCGCTGGTGGTGGCCTATGCCCTGGCCGGTACCGTGAAGATCGACCTGGACAAGGACCCCCTCGGTAAGGACAAGGAGGGCAAGCCGGTCTACCTGAAAGATCTCTGGCCCAGCTCCGAGGAAATCCAGAATGAGCTGGTGAAGATCAACAACAGCATGTTCCGCAGCCAGTACGCCAGCGTCTTCGAAGGGGACGAGGTCTGGCAGAGCCTGCCAATCCCGGACTCCGAAACCTACGACTGGGACAGCAGCTCCACCTATATCCAGAACCCGCCCTTCTTCGACGGACTCACCAAGGAGATGGACGATGTGCAGCCGGTGAAGGAGGCCCGCATCCTGGCGCTGCTGGGCGACTCCATCACCACCGACCATATCTCCCCCGCCGGGGCCATCAAGGCGGACTCCCCCGCCGGCCATTACCTGCAGGGGCATGACGTGGAGCCCCTCGACTTCAACTCCTACGGCTCACGCCGGGGCAATCACGAAGTGATGATGCGCGGCACCTTTGCCAACATCCGCATCCGCAACGAGATGACCACGGATATCGAGGGTGGCTTCACCCGGCACCTGCCCGGTGGCGAGGAAATTTCCATCTACGGCGCCGCCATGCGTTACCAGAAGGACGGCGTGCCCACCGTGGTCGTAGCTGGCAAGGAATACGGCACCGGCTCCAGCCGCGACTGGGCTGCCAAGGGCACCAACCTGCTGGGCGTGAAAGCGGTGATTGCCGAAAGCTACGAGCGGATTCACCGCTCCAACCTGATCGGCATGGGTGTACTGCCATTGCAGTTCCCGGAAGGCACCGACCGCAAGACGCTGAACCTGGACGGCAGCGAGGAAGTGGATATTCCGGACCTGTCCAACGACCTGAAGCCCGGCGACACCGTCACCGTGGTATTCCGCAAGGACGGCAAGGAACAGAAAGTCGAGGCCCTGTCACGGCTGGATACCGCTGCCGAAGTGGAGTACTACAAAAACGGCGGCATCCTGCACTATGTGCTGCGCCAGATGATGTAGGAGACGCTACCAGCTTCGAGCTGCTAGCGACGAGCAGGAACGCGGCAAGCCGTGTTACTTGCTCTGACCCGGGAGGCCGCGCCCGAACATCGGACGCGGCCTCCTGCATTTGGGGCCCCACCGTAGGGTGCACTGAGCCTCAGGCGAACTGCACCACCCTACCCTCGCCTCCCGTAGGAGCACCGCTTGAGGTGCGAACCGAGCGTAGCGAGGCGACAGAGGCAAAGGTCTGTCCGCCGTTCTTTCTGGAACCTGTCGAACGCTGACATTCCTGATCGCACTGCGGGCGATCTCCGCCCAAGCCCGGTTCGCACCTCCTACGCGCCGAGCCAAGAGAGCGCCTTTATCCGCTTCACTCACCCTTCGG
>NZ_JBNPEC010000265.1:0-13267 GCF_051117345.1 Alcanivorax sp. | reverse complement strand
GGCGGTCACAACGGCCTCACCGGCTTCAAGGAATTGCTGGTCTTTTCCTCGCAATCCGCCAGCACTCGAGTCGGCCTGCTGATAGCCACCTCCCTTTCTCTGGCCATGGCCTTTGTGCTGTGTCGCTGGATCACCGGCAGCAAACTGGGGCGGGTTGTCATGGCAGTACGGGATGCGGAATCGCGGGCCCGCTTCGTGGGCTATCGCACCGAGCACTACAAGCTGTGGATCTTTACCGTCAGCGCCATTCTCGCCGGCATTGCCGGGGCGCTCTATGTGCCCCAGGTGGGCATCATCAACCCGGGGGAATTCTCCCCGCTCAACTCCATCGAGCTGGTGGTCTGGGTAGCGGTGGGCGGGCGCGCCACGCTGTATGGGGCGGTGATCGGCGCCATTCTGGTCAACTACGGCAAGACCGTGTTCACCGGCGTCATGCCTGAAGCCTGGCTGTTTGCCCTGGGCGGACTGTTCGTGGCGGTCACCGTCTTCCTGCCCCAGGGACTGGTGGGCCTGGTCAGCCAGCGCTGGGCGGCCATCCAGAAACAGTTCCAGAAAAAGGCAGTCGGTAACGACAACCACACTCCGGCAGAAGGAGAGGCCCCATGAGCGCACTGGATAACTTGCGCGACACCTTTCGCCGCGACCAGGTATTCGATTTCATGCGTCAGGGCACCCGTACCGTGGCGCCCGGTCAACTGGACTCCAGTGCCGGCAAGAACATCCTCTACCTGGAAGATATCACCGTCAGCTTTGACGGTTTCAAGGCCCTCAACGATCTGACGATGTACATCAAGACCGGCGAACTGCGTTGCATCATTGGCCCCAACGGCGCGGGCAAATCCACCATGATGGATGTGATCACCGGCAAGACCCGGCCGGATACCGGTACCTGCTTTTTCGGCCAGACCCTGGACCTGACCGCCATGAGCGAAACCGACATTGCCATGGCCGGCATCGGTCGAAAATTCCAGAAGCCCACCGTATTCCCCGAGCACACCGCCTTTGAAAATCTGGAGCTGGCCATGAACGGCCCCAAAGGCCCTTGGCACTCCCTTTTCACCCGACTGAGCGGCGAGCAGAAAAGCTGGATCGAGGAAACCCTCGCCACCGTGGGTCTGCTGGAAGAACGCCACAAGGTGGCCGGACTGCTCTCCCACGGCCAGAAGCAATGGCTGGAAATCGGCATGGTGCTGATGCAGAAACCGCAACTGCTGCTGGTGGACGAACCCATCGCCGGCATGACCCGCCAGGAAGTGGAACGTACCGGCGAACTACTGAAAAGCCTGGCCGGCAAACACTCGGTGGTGGTGGTGGAGCACGACATGGAATTCATCCGCTCCATCGCCAGCACCGTCACCGTTCTCCACCAGGGCAGCGTACTGGCCGAAGGGACCATGGAGCAGGTGCAGAATGATCCGAAGGTGATTGAAGTTTACCTCGGGGAATGAACCCCAGCTATGAGCTACTAGCTTCGAGCTGCTAGAAAAAAATTGAACACATCCCAGGAATGTCTCTTTTCCCTAGTAGCTAGAAGCTAATAGCTAGCAACTTTTTACGGAGTAAACCCGTGCTGAAACTGAACAACGTCAACCAGTACTACGGCGAATCCCATACCCTCTGGGATCTGGACCTGGGACTAAACCAGGGTGAATGCCTGTGTGTCATGGGGCGCAACGGTGTCGGCAAGACCACCCTGCTGAAAACCATCATGGGCCTGCTGCCAGTGAAAAGCGGCAGCATTGAATTCAATGGACTCGATTATGCCAAACAGGCTGCGGAAGAGCGGGCCCGGGCAGGCATCGGCTACGTCCCCCAGGGAAGGGAAATCTTTCCGCTGCTCAGCGTGGAAGAGAACCTGGAAACCGGCCTGCAGGCCCGCCCGGATCGCAGCAAGAAAATCCCGGACCGCATCTACGAGCTGTTCCCGGTGCTCCATGAAATGCGCAACCGCCGCGGCGGCGACCTGTCCGGCGGCCAGCAACAACAACTGGCCATAGGCCGTGCCCTGGCGCTGGACCCAACGCTGCTGATTCTTGATGAACCCACCGAAGGTATTCAACCCAACATCGTCGACATGATCGGCCGGGTGATCAAAACCCTGAACAAGGAAGAAGGCCTCACCGTGTTACTGGTGGAACAGAAGCTCCACTTCGCCCGCGCCACCGCCGACCGCTTTGCCATTATCGATCGAGGCAGCAAGGTGGCAGAAGGGGAAATGAGCGAGTTGGATGATACGTTGATCAAGAGTTATCTGACCGTTTGATTATCAACGCTCACCCTGTGCCGTAGGAGCGTCGCTGGCGGCGCGATTCCATTCGTTGATATCGCGCCCTCCTACAGGCAAAGACGGGTTGCTCCTGTGCGTCTTTACCGTGGACAGCTTACACTGGCCGCCTTGCACACTGACAGGCGACCACAATGCTCCATCGCATGACCCAACTGTTCCCTCTCTGGGCCCTGCTCTTCTCCCTGCTGGCTTACTGGCAACCTGGCCTGCTGGTCGGCGGCAAGGACGCCATTGTGCCATTGCTCATGCTGATCATGTTCGGCATGGGCCTGTCGCTCACCTGGGAGGATTTTCAGCGGGTGTTGCGCCAGCCCGGGATTATTGGCCTGGGTCTGCTGCTGCAATACAGCCTGATGCCACTGCTGGCGTTTGCCATCGGCATCGCCCTGCAGCTACCCCAGGAATTACTGGTGGGGCTGGTACTGGTGGGCGTCTGCCCCGGCGGCACCGCGTCCAACGTGATCGCTTATCTGGCACGGGCGGATGTGGCCCTGTCGGTGGCGATTACCTTTGCCTCTACGCTGGTAGCGGTGGTCGCCACGCCCTTGCTGACCTGGGTGTATCTGGGGGAACGCATCCCGGTGCCCATTGATGGCATGCTGATTTCGCTACTGCAAATCGTGCTGCTGCCGGTCACCGTGGGCTGTTTTCTCAATACCCGCTTTGCCCGCCAGCTGGCACCGCTACGAGAGGTTTTCCCGCTGGTTTCCGTAGCCGCCATTGTGGTGGTGATCGGGATTATTGTGGCTCTGAACCAGGGGCGCATTGCCCAGGCCGGCATCGCCATCTTTATTGCGGTGGCGGCCCACAATGGCCTGGGCCTGGCCAGCGGCTATGGCATCGCGCGGCTATTGCGGCTGGATAAACAACGTGCCCGCACCCTGGCCATTGAGGTGGGCATGCAGAATTCCGGGCTGGGCGTGGCACTGGCGGTGAAACACTTCAGTGCCATGGCCGCGCTGCCCGGCGCGCTGTTCAGCATCTGGCACAACCTGTCCGGGTCGTTGTTGGCGGCAATCTGGCGAAGGAAGGCAGTGAACAGTGAACAGTGAACAGTGAACAGTGAACAGTGAAGGCTGCTTTTCCTGTATAGCCCGTCAAGGTTTATTGTCTTTTCCTACGCAAGAGGCCGCGCCCAAAGTATGAGCGCGGCCTCTTGCATTTCAGATAACTGCTAACGCCAATCCGCGCCGCTGTTCACTGTTAACTATTCACTATTAACTGCTTTTACGGCGCCAGCCGCTCCCGTACCCAACTCCCGTCAGCCTGTTTGCGATAACGGAAACGGTCATGCAGGCGGCTTGGTCGGCCATGCCAGAACTGGATTTCCGTGGGCATGATGCGATAGCCGCCCCAGTTGGCGGGGCGGGGTACTGGCGCGTCCGGGTGCTGCTTTTGCAAGGCTTCCACTTCCGCTTCCAGCCATTCCCGGCTGGTCGGCTGACTCTGGGGGGAAATGGCCGCGCTGATCTGGCTGGCGTAGGGGCGCGACGCAAAGTAGCTTTCCGATTCCTCTTCATCCACCTTGCTGGCTTCACCGATTACAATCATCTGCCGGTCAAAGGGCTGCCAGAACATGGTGAACGATACCTTGGCGTTGGCCGCAATCTCCTCGCCCTTGCGGCTGTCGTAATGCGTGAAGAAGGTAAAGCCGCCACCTTCGATCCCTTTCAGCAACACCACCCGGGTAGAGGGTTGGCCGTCGGCGCTGACCGTGGCAAGAGTCATGGCGTTGGGCAACGGAAACCCGGCTTCAATGGCTTCATCTACCCAGCGCCGAGCCTGTTCTACGGGATTGTCGTGGAGGTGCGCTTCGCTAAGGCCCTCGGCATGATATTCTTCGCGTACGTCTTTCATGGTCTCCCCGGCGTTCAGACTGAGGCAACAGTATAGCGCCGCTACCGTGAAGACACCGAACCGGGATCAAGAAAACCATGCTGGATACCTCCGCAGAAAATCGCCGCCGCCATTCTTTGGACCCTCATCAGCCGGTGTGGCTGTTTGGCTATGGTTCGCTGATCTACAAGGCGGACTTTCCCTTTCTGGAACGCCGGCCCGCGACCATCCACAACTGGGCGCGCCGTTTCTGGCAAGGCTCCCACGACCATCGCGGCACCCCGGACAACCCCGGCCGGGTAGTCACCCTGATACAAGCACCCGGTGCACTCTGCACCGGCATGGCCTACCGGATCACCCCGGATGTGTTCGAGCATCTCGACCATCGGGAAAAGAATGGCTACCTGCGCTTTCGCACCCCGCTGACCTTCGCCGACGGCGATCAGGCCGACGGTCTGGTCTACATTGCCACCGAGGACAATGCCGCCTTTCTAGGCGAAAGTGACGAGCTGCTGATTGCCCGGCACATTGCCGTCAGCCACGGCCCCAGCGGCAGCAACCGGGACTATCTGCTGCAGCTCGCACAGGCGCTGCGGGAACTGGATGCCTGTGACGAGCACGTATTCCGGATTGAACAGTTTCTGCTGGAATCAGGCTGACATATAACGGTCCCAATAGCCCTGCTGCGGCTCGATCTGTTCCACCACATCCACCCACAAACCGGAAGGGTCGCGCAGGCCGAAGCGGCGCTGGCCGAAGGGCTCGTCGCTGAGCGGGTAGTCCACCGGGCCGCCACTGGCCTGGAAATCCGCCAGCGCCTGACGGGCATCCTCCACCTCGATTTCCAGGCACAAACCCAGCCCGCCAAAGGCCTCCGGCCCCGGCGGCGCAGAGGGATGATCCGGGCTCATGAACGCCACTACGCTGCCTTGCTGCTCATCCCCCAGCAGCACAAACCAGTCGCTGTCGAACAGCACAGCCAGCCCGAAATGCTGCTGCCAGAAATCCCGGCAGGCCCCTTTATGCGTGGTGACCACGATGGGGTAACGGTCGCTGATCTTCATCTGATACCTCCTTGTGAAAAAACAGACAGTCAGTCTGCTTTGAATAAATAAAAACAAACTGATAGTCTGTTTGTCAACCAAAAGGGGACACCATGGCCACCAATGCCCAACGTCGTGCCCAGACCCGCGGCTGCCTGATCAACGCCGCTCGCCACCTGTTTGCCGAACAGGGCTACGCAGACACCAGCACGGAGACGATTCTGTCTGGTGCCGGGGTGACCCGGGGCGCCATGTATCACCATTTCCGCAACAAGGCGGAACTGTTCGAAGCGGTTTGCGATCTGCTCAGCCGGGAAGCCATGGCCGCCATCAAGAAAGCTGTGGCCGGGCAGCGCGGCAGCCTGGCCACCTTGAAGACCGGCAGCCTGGCGTGGGTGGATTTCATGGCCCGGGACGATGTACGACGCATCCTGGTCGTCGAAGCCCCCTCGGTGCTAGGCCAGGAGCGCTGGCGGGCCTTGGACGAGCGTTACAGCTTCCCGCTGTTACGTGAGGGCATCCGTGACGCCATGGAAGAAGGCGCCCTGCACTTTTCCGGCAGCGCCGAAGGACTGGCCGTGTTACTCAACGGCGCCATGAATGCGCTGGTACTGAATGATCCCTGGGCCGAGAATCTGCCCCGCTTGCGCCAGGACCTGCTGGCGCTGTTCGATTGCTTTAATGGAGACACCCCATGAGCGCTTGCCCCTGCCAGTCCGGACTGGACTACGCACACTGTTGCCAGCCCCTCCACCAGGGCAAACCGGCAGCCTCACCGGAAGCGCTGATGCGTTCGCGGTTTTCCGCCTTTGCGTTGAAAAATACCGACTACATCGCACGGAGCTGGCACCTGAGCCAGCGCCCCGCCGGGCTGGATCTGGATGACGACCAGCAGTGGCTGGCTCTGGAGATCATCGCCAGTGGCGAAGAGGGAGATACTGGCTGGGTACACTTTCGCGCCACCAGCAAGGATCGTCAGGGCCTGAGCGTACTGGAAGAACGCTCGCGTTTCGTGCGTGAAAACGGCCACTGGTATTACCTGGACGGCACGCCCTCAGTGAGCGCATTAAAGCGTGGCAGAAATGATCCCTGCCCCTGCGGCAGTGGGAAAAAATTCAAGAAGTGTTGCGGGTGATGATCAGTTTCTAGCTACGAGCCACAAGACAGAAAAAACAGCGGGAATACTTCACAGCTCGTAGCTCGTAGCTAATTCTCTTCCGTCAAGAAAACCGCAACAAGCCATCCTCCACCGGCTCTTCCAGCAAAATATGCTTATCCTTGCCGTAATGGTTGACCACCTTCCACGGGTGATGTCGCCCCTGGCGCGGCAGTTTATGGCTTGAGCGTTTCACGTACCCGGAGGCCAAGGCATCCATGATGGATCTGTCTGCCAGGGTCAGGTCACTGTCTCCTTCCGGTGTCACGACCGTCAGCCCTTCTGCGTCCATGTAATTGAGCAAGCGGCAAATATAGGCCGAGGCGATATCCGCTTTCAGGGTCCAGGACGCATTGGTATAACCGAATATCCAGGCCATGTTCGGCACACCTTCCATGAGCACACCCTTGTAGGTCATCCGCTCACTCACATCCAGCGGCTCGCCATCCAGCGACAGGCTCATTCCGCCCAGTACCTGCAGATTCAGTCCGGTGGCAGCAATGATGATATCTGCCTCCAGTTCACGGCCGGATTTGAGGCGAATACCGTTTTCCGTAAAGGTGTCGATATGGTCGGTAACAATATCCGCTTTTCCTTCGCGCAAATCCCGGAAAAGATCCGCATCCGGTACCGCACAGAGCCGTTCATCCCAGGGTTGATAAACCGGCTGAAAATGCGTCATGTCGAAATCTTTCCCCACATGACGTTTCACATTGGCAAGCAACAGCTTGCGGGTGAAGTCAGGATACTTCTTCGCGATCACATAGATCAGCCGCTGCAATTTGATATTGCGCCAGCGGGCCATGCGATAGACCCAACCGGATGGCAGCACACGATCCAGCAATGCGGAGAATTTGTCGTAGGCAGGAACAGAAAAGATATAGGACGGTGAACGTTGCAGCATGGTGATGTGGGACGTTTCTTCCGCCATGGCCGGCACCAATGTCACGGCGGTCGCACCGCTGCCGATCACCACCACCTTCTTGTCTCGGTAATCCAGGTCCTCCGGCCATTGCTGGGGGTGCACGCAAGTTCCCTGAAAACGTTCCATACCGGGAAAATCCGGCAGGTAACCCTGATCATATTGGTAGTAACCGGTGCAGCCGACCAGAAAGCGGGCACGAAACGTTTCCGTCTCTCCGCCATGTTCCTGCACTGCCGTGACTGTCCAGATTTTTTCTGCAGAGGACCAGTCAGCGCCGGTGACCGTCAAACCATAATGAATATGCTGACTGACGCCGAATTCATCGGCAGTATCTTTGATGTAGTTGCGAATGGATGGCCCGTCCGCCAGCACCTGCAGTTCATTCCAGGGGCGGAACCCATAGCCGAAGCTGAACATGTCCGAGTCGGAGCGAATGCCGGGATAGCGAAACAGATCCCAGGTGCCGCCCATGGCCTGGCGCCGCTCCAGAATGGCAAACGTCTTGCCCGCGCATTCTTTCTGTAAATGACAGGCGGCCCCGATACCGGAAAGCCCGGCGCCAATGATCAGCACATCAAATTCATATTGGCTGCTTTTTTTATCCATCCGTCGTCTCCCGAAAAATCCGCAAAACCCCGGCCCTGTGGCTTCTACATCGGCAACAGTGACGCTTTGACCTCCTCCCTATCCCAACGTAATTTATCGCCGTTAACAATCCTTTTATTCGTACCACCGCACTGCAAATTCTTTCCGCGAAAATATCCGCAAAGTTGCCAAGTTAATACAAACCATGGCTTGGCCATCCGCAACATTGGGTATAGCTTAAAACTGAAACCGTGATTTCATCGCGGCGCATGACGTGAGTCTGTGCCGCCAAACTGAAATCAACGATCCAGGTTCAAAGTGATAACGTTGCATGTGGGGTGGAGTCATGAAATCAGCAGAACAAACCACCGCTTTAACGGACTGGCATGACGGCAAACGTTACCTATGGTTACTCAGCCCCACCATTCCGGTTCTGGCTGTGTCGTTTCTACTCATCTATATGTTTATCTGGGACTGGCCCGGCCTGCTCTGGGGCGGGCCCTTGCTGGTGTACGGTCTCATTCCCCTGGCCGACTGGGTAATCGGCACCGACACCAACAACCCGCCGGAATCCGCCGTCCCGCAACTGGAAGACGACACCTATTATCGCTTGATCGTCTATGCCTATATCCCCACGCAATACCTCGCCACCATTATGGGCGCCTGGCTGGTAGCCCAGGGGCAAACGCCGCTATGGGGATTGATCGGTCTGGTCTTCAGTGTCGGCGCGGTTAACGGCATTGCTATCAACACCGCTCATGAACTGGGCCACAAGAAGAGTAAAACTGAGCGCTGGCTGGCCAAGATCACCCTGGCGCCAGTGGCCTACGGACACTTCTTTGTGGAGCACAACAAGGGCCACCACAAGAACGTGGCCACACCGGAAGATCCCGCCAGCGCCCGCATGGGGGAATCTTTCTGGCGGTTCCTGCCGCGCACCATGATCGGCAGCGTAAAATCCGCATGGCACATCGAGGCCCAACGCCTTGAGCGTTGCGAGGCTCCACTGTGGTCACTGAAAAACGAAAACCTGCAGGCCTGGTTGATGACAGTAATTTTCTTCGGGCTGCTGACCCTGTGGCTGGGCTGGATCGTGCTGCCCTTCCTGCTGTTGCAGGCGTTCTACGGCGCCTCCCTGCTGGAGGTAATCAATTACATGGAACACTACGGCCTGCTGCGCCAGAAGAAAGCGGATGGTCGCTATGAGCGCTGCGAACCGAAGCACTCCTGGAACAGCAACCACATCGTGACCAACCTGTTCCTCTATCAACTGCAGCGTCACTCCGATCATCACGCCAACCCCACCCGGCGTTTCCAGGCGCTACGCCACTTTGATGACAGCCCACAGCTACCCTCCGGCTATGCCTCCATGTTGATGCCGGCCTATTTCCCCTTTATCTGGTACCAGAAGATGGACCCGCTGGTGTACCAGCACTACAAGGGTGACCTGACCCAGGCCAACCTGCAGCCGGGCAGGCGGGAAAAGCTGCTCAGGAAATGGCAACAACCGGCAGTCACCTATCACAGCGCCGACTCGGAACCGGATGTGGCCGAAGGCGCGGTGGCGGAAGCCCATCAGGCAGAGCAGGAAATCGACACCCCGCACCAGTTCCAGTGCCCCAATTGTGGCTATGTGTATGACGAGAGTCGCGGTGAAGAAAAAGAAGGCTTTCCGCCGGGCACTCGCTGGTTGCAGATTCCCAATGACTGGCCATGTCCGGATTGTGCGGTACGAGAAAAAGTGGATTTCGTCCTCAAGAAACACTGAGAGGACAACCCCGGCGACCCTATATCCCCCCCGTGTACGCCGGGGTCTTTTACAACTCTCCCTCCTTGCGCATGGCGAGAGGGGTCATGCCAAACCAGCGTCGAAAGGTTCGGCTGAAGTTGGATGTGTCCTGGTAGCCAAGCGTCTCGGCAATGCGCTCTATGGGCAAGGCGGTTTCCGTCAACCACCAAGCTGCCAGCTCGCTGCGCACATCATCCAGCAATTGCTGATAACGGGTGTCTTCCGCTTTCAACTTGCGAATCAGGGTGCGTGGCGACATGGCAAATTTTTCCGCCATGGTTTCCAGGGAAGGGAACTCACCCTGACAATCCAGCAGCACCAGACTGACCTGCTGGCTGAACGGCCCGCCTTTTTCCAGTTGTTTGAGTTGGTGTTCGCAATCGCGGATGGCATTGCGGTGCATGGCCGGGTCGGCGGTCAGGCAGGGGGAGGCCAGCTGCTCTGGCGGCACCTCAATCAGAAAGCACTCCGCATCAAACGCCACGGGACAGCCAAGCAAACGCTCATAGTGCTCTGCCCAGGACGGACGCTCGAAAGGCAAATGGACCCGCGCGCCCCGGGAACGCCCGGCGGACACCGCATCTGTCATCTGGAAATAGCTGCCCACCAGGGCGCCGAGCAAAAACTCCCGACAGTCCCCCAGATCCGTTCTCTCCTTCAGCTGTAACCGGCCCCACCCATTCTGCTCTTCAAAGGTTAGCTGTATCAGCTGCAGGCGCACCCCCACATAGCGGGCCACGACGGACAACAAGGTGCGTATATCCGGCGCCGAGACCACCGCATAGCCCAGAGCACCGTGGGATGACACCGGCGTATTGCCGCCAATCTTCACCCCGATCCAGGGTTCCTGAGTCAATCGCAAGGCCCGACGGATCAACCGCGACAGCTGCTCCAGGCTGAGATAGCGATGCTCGCTCAGCAATTCCTGCCAGGCCAGGCGGGTACCGGAAAAGATATCTCCATCGCTGAAGCCTTCCTGTTTCAGATGCGCACAGAGCACCCGGCTGTAGGTCGGATGAATGGCCGGCTTCAACCGGTCCATTTCCCCAAGCGCCATCGGATCCTCTCCCGTCAGTGAGTCAGTCCATAGACTACCGCTAAACGCCCTGTTTAGTCTGTCACTTAATGACGATTTTTTGCCACCTCAAGGGGTGCTCGCCCACGTCTTTCGGGAACACTATGAAGGCACTCAGATACCACCAATAACCAATGAGGTCATACCATGAGTCAAGCTGGCGTATTTGTCGGCCCTTCCGGCGTCGAGTACCGTGATCGCAAGCGGCATCTGTGGATTGTTTCTCTCTTTGTCCCGGGCACCGTTTTCCTCGGCCCGCTATTGGTGATGGCAACCGGCGAGCCCTGGCTGCTGTGGTTGCCGCTGGCATTCTATTATCTGGCCATCCCGCTGCTGGATATGCTGATTGGTCAGGACCGCAGCAACCCGCCGGAAGAGGTGGTGCCTCAGCTTGAAGCGGATAGGTTCTATCGGCATATGACTTATGCCCTGGTACCGATCCTGCTAAGCGCCTATCTGTTCGGCATGTGGTTTGTTGGTACCCACTCACTGCCGCTGCACGGCATTATTGCCATGGTACTGCTCACCGGCACCATCTGCGGCGCCGCCGGTATCAACCTGGGCCACGAGCTGGGCCACAAGAAGACACGCACCGAGCGCTGGCTGGCCAAGCTGGTGTTGGCGCCGGTGGGCTACGGCCACTTCCCCATTGAGCACAACAAGGGCCACCATCGTGATGTGGCGACCCCGGAAGACCCGGCATCCTCTCGTCTGGGAGAATCCATCTGGAAGTTTGCGCTGCGGGAAATTCCCGGCACCATGAAGCGGGCCTGGCACCTGGAAAAAGCGCGGCTGCACAAGGAAGGCAAATCCGTGTGGTCCCTGGACAATGAGATTCTGCAACCGGGCGTGCTAAGCCTGATCATCTGGGGCAGCATCATCGCCCTGTTTGGCTGGAAAATGCTGCCCATCATTGCCGCCGCTACCTTGTGGTCCTACCTGCAGCTGACCTCCGCCAACTACGTGGAACACTACGGTCTGCTCCGCCACAAGGATGCCAATGGTCGCTACGAACGCACCCAGCCGCACCACAGCTGGAACAGCAACCACATGTTCTCCAACTGGGCATCTTTTCATTTGCAGCGCCACTCCGATCATCACGCGCATCCAGCACGTCGCTACCAGAGCCTGCGTCATTTCGACGGCCTGCCGACGCTGCCCAACGGCTACTTCGGCATGTTCCTGATCAGCTATATACCGCCTCTGTGGTTCAAGGTCATGGACCAACGCATGCTGGAACACGCCGGCTACGACGCCGCCAACATCAACTTTGATCCAGCCCGCCGCGACGCGCTGATCCGCAAATACCAGATCAAGCACACGTCTTAGTAAGCACCGAGTATGGCATTTGCCCTGTTCTCCTGGATGGGGCTTTTTTTTGCCGGTTACGCTTACCCCTCTCAATCCCTTAGGATAGACCCATCATTGGACAGTCGTTCCGATTCGCTTTGCGTTCATTCCCAAGGAGCTCCCATGAGTGATGCACAATTTGACGTGGTGGTATTCGGCGCCACCAGTTTCGTCGGCCAGATTCTTTGCCAATACCTCACCGACACCTATGGGGTAAATGGCGACCTGAAATGGGCCGCGGCCGGACGCTCGAAGGACAAGCTGGAACAGGTCAGGACCCAGTTGGGTGCAGCGGGCAGCGAGCTGCCACTGCTAACCGCCGATGCCAACGACGACGCCAGCCTGGACAGCCTCTGCGCCCAGACCCGGGTAGTAGTGTCCACCGTGGGGCCCTATGCCCTCTATGGCGAACCCATGATCCGCGCCTGCGTGGCCAGCGGCACCGATTACTGCGACCTGACCGGTGAAGTGCAGTGGATTGCCGCCATGCTGGAAAAATACGAAGACCAGGCCAAACAGAGTGGCGCGCGCATCGTGCATTGCTGCGGCTTCGATTCCATTCCTTCCGACATGGGCACCTACTTCCTGCAGCAGCAGGCCCAGGCCCGCTTCAAGGCCCCTGCCACCCGCGTGAAAATGCGTGTCAAAGTGGCCAAGGGCGGCGTGTCCGGCGGCACCGTGGCGAGCATGATGAACATTGCCGAAGAAGCCGGCAAAGACCCGGCCCTGCGCAAGAAACTGGCTAACCCCTATCTGATCTGTCCGCCGAACCATGGCTTCAACGCCCGCCAGGACAGCATCAGCATGCCGCGCAAGGATGACGACTTTGACGCCTGGGCGGCACCTTTCGTGATGGACGCCATCAACAGCCGCATCGTGCACCGCTCCAACGCCCTCAGCGGCAAGGCCTACGGCGACAACTTCACCTACAACGAAGCCATGCTGGCCGGCCCGGGCATGGGCGGGCGTATGAAAGCCCTGGGGATAGGCACCGGCACCGGCCTGTTCTTTGCCGCCGCCGCCATCAAGCCCACCCGCTGGTTGCTGAACAAGTTCGTGGTGCCGCAGCCCGGCGAGGGCCCCAGCCCGGAAGCCCAGAAAGCCGGCTTCTACGACATCCGCTTTTTCGTTGTTACCGGCAGCGCCGACAGCATCCGGGGGAAAGTGACCGCCGATGCGGACCCGTGCTCCGGCTCCCCCGCCACGCTGCCCGGCCAGGCG
>NZ_JBNPEC010000242.1:0-2307 GCF_051117345.1 Alcanivorax sp. | reverse complement strand
AAAAGATCTTGATGATCTGGTTCTGCTGAATATTGATAAAACCCTGCGCGGCATCCATCAGGAAGTTGATCTTGTCGAACAGGAAGGTGGGGTGTGACATCAATGTATCCAGATCATGCTGCACCGCGGCACAGGTGCGACGGCGAACCTTGTCGGTGCGGACATAGCGCTGAATGAAGGAAATGGAACGTTGGGTATCCATCAGGCAGAGGCGAATCTTACCGTTGGTATCCTCCAGGCGGGCCAGTTTTTCGATATCGTCTTCCAGTTCCCCGTTTTCCTCCTCCAGCACGCTGTAACCCACTTGTTCCAGGTCACGGTGCACATCCTCGAGGGCATCAGCTAGGTTCTCCACCTTTTGCTCAAGAATGCTCAGCAGGATATCGATCGGCTGCTTAGCTTTAACCCAGCCACGACGGACTCGCAGACGCAGCAAGCGGAAATCCGGTAGGCGGGAATCGCGGAAAGACAACAGACGGCCCTCCTGTACCACAAAGGCCACCGTTGAGGTGCGGGCCCGCCCCTCGGACTGGAACAGGAACAGGGAATGAACATGCAGGCCCTGCTCATCGCTGAAGAAACGGGCTGAGGCCTCGATTTCTTCCATGTCGTCGGAGGCTGGCAGTTCCGCTTCCAGGAATTGCTGCACCAGCTCGCGTTCGTTTTCCTCCGAGTCCACCAGATCGATCCAGCTGGCATCATCAGCCAGAGTGGGCAGGATGGTTTCCGTGTCCTTTTCACGCAGAACACCGTTTTCGATGCGGAAGATATGCAGCATGATGTTTCCCTGATCACCATCGCCGGCAAGATACCGGCAGCAATTTGATATAGCACGACGCTTATGACTGTCAACGATTCCGGCTCTGAAGCCGGCAAGAAAATGCCGGAAGCGATCACCCTGGCCGGCGAGGCCAGCTTATGGCTTTGGCGCGATGCCCTGCCCGCTGCGCAGCACCGTTCATTGCAAGCAGATCTGAATGCGGCGCTGGATTGGCAGCAGCCACAGATTCAGGTATTTAGTCGTTATCATACCGTACCACGACTCACTGCCTGGCATGGCGATGCGGGCATTCCCTATCGCTACTCCGGTCATCAGCATGTGGCGGATGGCTGGCCGGACGTGTTGAAGTCCGTGCGCGATGCGGTGAGTAAACTGTGCGGGCACCCGTTTAACTCGGTACTGGCCAATCGCTATCGTAACGGCAGGGATTGCATGGGCTATCACAGTGACGACGAACCCGAGCTTGGCGCGGAGCCGTGGATTGCGTCCTACAGCCTGGGGACAGAAAGGGATTTCGTGTTTCGTCCCCGTGGTGGAGGTCGCCAGTGTTTCTCGCTGGCCCTACCCGATAACAGTCTGCTGCTGATGAGTCCGCAGGTGCAGCAGCAATTCCAGCATGCGCTACCGCGCCGACAACGGGTTCAGGGTGAGCGTCTCAACTTGACGTTTCGCAGAATCTTCACAGGCATCAGCCCCAGAACGCGTAACTGAGCAGAATGGCTGCGATCAGCCCCGCCGCATCCGCTGCCAGACCACACCACAGTGCATAGCGGAAATCGCGAATTCCCACACTGCCGAAGTACACCGCCAGAACATAAAAGGTGGTCTCGGTGGAGCCTTGCATCACTGCCGCCATCCGGGCGGCCAGGGAATCCACACCCTGGGTCTGCATCACATCCACCATGGCCGCCCGGGCTCCAGAGCCGCTCAGCGGTTTGAGGAACGCCACTGGTAAAGCATCCACAAAACGGGTATCCCAGCCAATGGCGGCGGCCCCGAAGCGAATGCCGTCCAAGAACAGGTCCAGCACCCCGCCCGCTCGCAACATGGCAATGGCCGCCAGCATGGCCACCAGGTAGGGAATCAGCCTGACAGCCAGGGTAAAACCTTCCTTGGCCCCCTCCACAAAGGTGTCATAGCTATCCACACCACCACGCCAAGCGGCAATGAAAAAGGCGCTCAGCACCAGTAACAGAATACCATTGCCGAGCAGGCTCGAGAGCGTGTTGGCGAGCTCCGTGGGCGCCAGCCAGACAATCGTCCCCAATACGGCCAGCATGGCCAGCCAGATACCTGCCACCACCAACAATAACGGATCGCGCAGCGATATACGCTGGACCCTGGCGGTGACCAGAATACCCACCAGGGTGGATACCGTGGTGGCCATCAGCAAAGGCAGGTAGATGGCGGCAGGGTCGCTGGCGCCTTGCTGAGCACGAAACATCAGCACCGTCACCGGTACCAGCGTCCCTGACGAAGTGTCGAGAACCAGGAACATGAACTGACTGTCCGTCGCCCGTTTCGGC
>NZ_JBNPEC010000044.1:0-2335 GCF_051117345.1 Alcanivorax sp. | reverse complement strand
ACCGCCAGAATTTGGGTGCCGCGCACATGGTACCAAAGGGTTTGTTTCGCGACTCGTAGCTAGTCGCCTGTAACTAGCCGCTTCAGAAGGAGTTCGATCATGAGTGTCCAAGCCCTGCTGACCCGTGATACCGAGAACGGGTACGAAACCGTACTGGAAGCACGCGAGCTGACAGATCTGGGAGAAGAGGGGGTGCTGGTGCGTGTCCACTGGTCATCCCTGAACTACAAGGATGCGCTTTCTGCCACCGGCAACAAGGGGGTTACCCGCCAGTTTCCCCATACGCCGGGCATTGATGCGGTGGGTGTGGTCGAGGAAACGTTGGACGGTCCTTTCAGTGTTGGTGATACGGTGATCTGCACAGGTTATGACCTGGGCATGAATACCGATGGTGGCTACGGTCAGTACATCAGGGTGCCTGCTGAGTGGCTGGTTCCTCTGCCTGAGGGGCTGGCTCCCCGCGATGCCATGGTGCTGGGTACCGCCGGGCTGACCGCCGCCCTGTGCGTGGAATCGCTGCTCGACACCGGCCTGAATCCGGACCAGGGACCAGTGCTGGTAACTGGCGCCACTGGTGGGGTGGGCAGTATCAGTGTCGCCATCCTGGCCAAACTGGGGTTCTCCGTGACCGCCGTGAGCGGCAAGTCCGAATCACACCAGTGGCTCAAGTCGCTGGGCGCCAGTGAGGTGATCAGTCGCGACAGTTTTCTCGAGAACGCTGGCAAACCCATGCTGAAAGAACAATGGGCTGGGGCGGTGGATTGTGCTGGTGGTGATATGCTGACCACGGCATTGAAGAGTCTTAAGTATGGTGGCAGCGCCGCCTGCTGTGGGTTGGCCGCATCTCCCAAGCTGGAAATGACCGTATTGCCCTTTATCCTGCGCGGTGTGAACTTGCTGGGAGTGGACAGTGTCGAGCTGCCCTGCGAGATAAAACAGCAAATGTGGCAGTTGCTTGCGGACGAGTGGATGCCTGCGGATCTGTCTCTGCTGGAAGCGGATGAGGTTGAGCTGGAAGGTGTTAACGCCTGGGTGGAAAAAATCCTCCAGGGCGGCGTCCAGGGGCGTGTGGTCGTGCGCTTGCCCTGATGGCTGGCCGTTCAATCTTCGAAAAAAGCGCGGCATGTCCGCGCTTTTTTATTTGTCTGAAGAAAGTCACTCACGCATTCTATGATCATGCGATATTTCGATAACAGGCAGGCGGGACAACAAGGGCATGAGCCACAATGAGTGACAACAACTGGCTGAAAATTGCATTGCAACTGAATGGCCGGGGTGGTGCAACCGAACTGGCTGCTCAACAGCCTTTAACGGACGCCGCCGCCTACTGGGTACATCTGGACTACACCCGAGAAGAAAGTGAACAGTGGTTGCGTCAACAGGCCATACCGCAGGCGGTGATTGATTCGCTGACTGCAGCGGAAACCCGCCCCCGTGCCTCGGAGGTGGCCGGTGGCGTACTGGTGTATTTGCGCGGCGTTAACCTGAATCCGGGTGCACGGCCTGAAGACATGATCGCCCTGCGCATGTGGGTTGGTCCAGCGGGGCTGGTGAGTACCCAGAAGCGCGCCTTACTGAGTGTCGAGGCGGTCAAACAGACGCTGGACAGTCTGCAAGGCCCGGCATCCATCAGCACTCTTGTGGCCGAGCTGGTGGATCAGTTGATCTGGCGTATGGAAGAGGTGATCGAGAATCTGGAGTCGGAAGTTGAGGGCTGTGCTATGCAGCTGGAAGAGGCCCCCACATCCAGTCTGACGCCACAATTGAGTCTGCTACGTCGACGAGCAATTACGCTGCGACGGTATCTTGCTCCCCAGCGTGAGGCATTGATCAAGCTGCAGAACGAAGCGCTGTTTGCGGCGGCGGATACCATGCTGATCCGCGAGGCTACGGATCGTTTGCAGCGTTTGCTGGAAGACCTGGATGCAGCCAGGGAGCATGCCACGCTGTTGCAGGAAGAGGTCTTTTCGGTGCAGAACGAAGCGATCAATGACCGTATGTATTTGCTGGCGATCATTTCGGCATTGTTCCTGCCGTTGGGGTTTCTGACCGGCCTGTTCGGTATCAACGTGGGTGGCCTGCCTGGCGTCGAGGATCCGCATGCTTTCTGGTGGTTCTGTTCCGGCGTGGGCGTGATTGCCCTTGGTGTTGCTATCTGGATGCGAAAACGCCGCTGGTTGTAGCCAGCGGCGTTCGGTATCTACCGTTGATGTGCCTGTTGTTGGTCAGGCCCGGCGGTAGATCGGTCTGGGCTCGTTGACGGCAGCCTGGTAGGTGACGCTGGAATCCTTCAGCCCCGGTAGCGCTTCTTCAATGCTGCGATCTGCACGGACTT
>NZ_JBNPEC010000036.1:0-2346 GCF_051117345.1 Alcanivorax sp. | reverse complement strand
TGTTGTCTTAGGGAGCCTCTGAATAACTCCTTGCGTACTCAGCGTGGCCTGAAGGGTGCAGCTGTTGTGTTTTGTCGTGACGGACAGGGTGGTTCCCTTTCCTAGTGGCAAAGCGCAGCAGATGGGCCCTTCAGGCCGCGCCCTCCGGGTCTTCCAGGCTGGCCCACACTCGTTGTTGCACTTTCTCGACAGGCAACCAGCATGCCTTCAAAAGTGCGCCTAGATTGTGAGCCAGCCTGAAAGACTGAGCATGCAAGGAGTTATTCAGAGGCTCCCTTCCTATTGCAATACTGCGTGTGATGCGCGGCTGGCCGAGCGATTGCACAATTCGTCTGCCAGCAGGGTGTCCAGGTCCAGTAGCAGGTACAGCGTTCCCTGTACCGGGAAGACGCCATGCATGAACTTGCGTGGTGCCCCTTTGAGCGTTTCCGGTGGTGGTTCGATGTCTTTCGGTTGTACGCTGACAATGTCACCGATGCGGTCCACCATCAGGCCGACTTGTTCACCGCCGTGGTTGATGATGATGTTGATGGTGTTTTCTTCGCTGCTTTCGCCAGGCAATCGCAGTACCTTGCGCAAGGCGATGGCGGGCACAATGCGTCCGCGTATATTCATCAGTCCGAGCACCCCGGGCGGCGCCAGCGGAATATCGGTAATCTGGTGGTTGGCCAGGACTTCCTGAACGTTGTCGACCACCACGCCGTAATGTTTTTCCGCAACGGAAAACGTGCAGATCAGTTGGTTAGTTTCCATTGCTGTCCTCATTTCTGCGCTTGTCGTTGAATCGGCGGAACAGGACTTCACAATCGATAAAGTCTGTCACGTGACCCTGCAGAATACCGGCACCGAGGATCCCCTCGGTCTGGGCGCTCTGTTGTATGGCCGCCTCGTCGTCGCTGACGATATCGATAATGTCGTTGACCACCAGGCCCACTTCGCCGAATTCGGTGGGCTGCACCACAATGCGGATAATGTCTTGATCAGCTTGGGTTGGGTGGCTGGCATCGCCAAGACGGATCAGCGGGAGAATACCGCCGCGGTACTGGATCACTTCCCGGCCAGCGGAGTATTCGATCAGGCCGGTACTGATTTCCTCCAGGCGTGACACTTTCGACAGGGCGATGGCGGAGCGTCCGGTGCTGCCATCCGGGCGTACCAGCAGATAGCTCTCTGCAGCGCGAATAGGCTGGGTTTCCGCGTCCAGTGGATTGTCCTGTTGGCGCAGTTTGCGTTCGTGGCGGGTAACGCCGGCGAAGTCCGCGGTGGATTTCACATCCAGAATCAATGCCACCCGGCCATCACCCATGATGGTGGCGCCGGCAAAACAGGGATTGTCCTTGAGCAGTCTGCCCAGGGGTTTGACCACGATTTCTTCGGTATCACGCACGTCATCCACCAGCAGGCCGAATTCCTGCTGGTCGGCGGTGAGCACCAGAATGAATTGGTCTTTCTCTGTTTCCCTGTCTCCCATCTGCATCAGGGAGCGCATGTCGACCAGTGGCAGCAGGCGTCCCCGCAGCCGATAGACCAGGGCGTCGTGGACGGTCTCGATATCCTTGTCGAGGCGCTCGGCGTCCACGTAGACCACTTCCATCAGATTGACCTGGGGAATGGCAAAACGCTGATGCAGGCAACGTACGATCAGTGCGGGGACAATGGCAAGGGTGAGCGGAATCTTCAGCTTCAGTGTGGTGCCACGGCCGGGCACGCTCTTGATATCGATGGAGCCGCCGATGCGCTCCACATTGGTCCGTACTACATCCAGGCCCACACCACGACCTGACAGGTCACTGACGGTCTCTGCGGTGGAAAATCCGGGCTCGAAAATGTAGCGGATCTTTTCCTGTTCGGTGAGCTGTTCCGCCTGCTCTGGTCGAACCAGACCGACTTCCATGGCGCGTCGGATGATTCTGTCACTGTCCAGACCGGCGCCATCGTCACTCACTTCCACGGTGACGTTGCCGCTTTCGTGGTAGGCGCTCATGGTCAGGGTGCCGGTTTCCGGCTTGCCTCTGGCGCGACGTTTTTCCGGAGTCTCAATGCCATGGTCCACGGCGTTGCGAACCAGATGGATGAGCGGGTCGCGAATCGCTTCCAGCAGGCTGCGGTCCAGCTCGGTGTCGCCACCCTTGAGAACCGGGGTGACCCGCTTGCCGGTTTTTCTTTCCAGATCCAGCAACAGGCGAGGGTAGGTGGACCAGGCGTTACGAATGGGCTGCATGCGAGTCTGCATCAGGCCTTCCTGCAGCTCGCTGGTGACCATGTTGAGACGCTGGGACAGATTGACCAGTTGCGCGTCGTTCTGGCTGGCGGTGTGTTGCAATAGCTGGTTGCGGGTGAGTACCA
>NZ_JBNPEC010000027.1:0-2375 GCF_051117345.1 Alcanivorax sp. | reverse complement strand
AGAGATACGGGTGATCTCCTGTCCGTCATCGGTGACAGCGTCGACGAACTGGTCTCTGTTACCCGCCGGATTCCATTCTGGCGATCCCTGTCCAGCAACCCGGGCAAGGCACGCTCAAAGAAAGCCTATCAGGTAGAAGAAAGAAAAAGCGCCTGATCTGGCCGCCAGGAACCCATCTTTACCACAGAGGCCACAGAGAACACGGAGATAAAGCTTTTCTCAATCACTCTGTGTTCTCTGTGGTAAAACCGCTTTTCCTGTTGAAACCGATAACATCCGTTAAGCAGGGCGCCGAATACACCCTACCCCGTCATCGAATCAGCGAGTGGCTTCCAGCGCGGTGAGCAGCAACCGCTGATAAAGATGGGCACGAATACCGTGCGGATCGGCCAGCGACATGCGCTTCAGTTCGGCGGCGAAATCGCTTTCGCTCCCCTCCTCGAACAACACCTTCCGACCCAATTTCAGATATTCCTTCTGGCTGACTTTTTCCTTCAGCCAGGTCAACGCCTTGAGCAGTTGTTGCTCCACGTCATTGAAATCCGAACCCAACGGGAAGGTGGGGAACGCCTTGTCACCATGCCGTTCGGCGATTTCGTGCAGATGCTCCGGATTGTTGCGCCGATGGGCTTCGGGGATCTGATAATCCTGACGCAGTTTGCCGGAAGCCTGGGCCTCTTCCATCAGCTCGATCTGGAAGCGGCTGTCGGCCACATTGAGCATGGCCATGACCACTTCCTCGTCGGTCTTGCCACGCAGATCCGCCACCCCGTATTCGGTCACCACCATATCGCGCAGGTGACGGGGAATAGTGTTGTGCCCATAGCGGAACACCACATTGCTCATGGCCTCGCCGGCGCGCTCACGCCAGGCGCGGACCATCAGGATAGAGCGGGCCCCATCCAGTTCATGGGCCTGGCTGACAAAGTTGTACTGCCCGCCTACCCCACTGAGTACCCGACCATCTTCCACCTGGTCGGCCACCGCCGCCCCCAGCAAGGTCACAGTGAAAGCGGTATTCACAAAGCGGGCATCCTGGCGCTGCAGGCGCTTGAGGGTTTCATCACCGTAAAGATGATTGATGAAACTGATGTGGGTCATGTTGATGGCTGACCGGCTCGCCGCATCCAGCTCGCGCAGGCGCTCATAGAACGCCCGGGGGCCCAGGAAGAAGCCTCCATGCATGACCACGCCACCGGCCAGTTCATCACCGAACACCGCCTTGAGCGCTTCTCTTGTAGCGCGATCATCAAGATCATTGGCCACGCGTATATCGTTGGGCAGCACCAGTTCATCACCGTGCTTTTCAACATCGCTACGGAAAATTCCGAAGCGCTTCAGCTGACGCAAGTGGTCATGATTGAGACGACGGCGAATGGCATCCTGCTCGCGCAGAGCGTCCAGCAGGGCCAGTCCGGGCTTGGCCGGGTTGTGCATTTCCATCTGCTGCAGAGGTGCCCAGTCGTATACCGGACGGCGAATAATGCCATCATCAATCAACGTTAACAGACCATGAGTCATCATCTCGCTGCAGCCATACAGCCCCTCACGGAAAGCAGCAGTGCCCCCCTCGCCATCGGCCAGTTCCTGATGGCTTTTCGGTAGCGACCAGGCATTAAGCAGGGACTGGTAGAGAGCGTTATCCTGCTCACGCAGACGCAAATGATGTACCAGCGCATCGCCCAGGGCGCCGATACCAATCTGCAAGGTGCCGCCGTCCTTCACCAGGGTGCTGGCATGCAAGCCGACAAAGTGGTCCTGAATATTCACCGGCATGTTCGGGGTGCTGAACAACTGGGTATGCCCCTGGGGATCGTCCAGCAGGATATCCATCTCCGCCAGCCAGTCATCCACCCGGGCATCGTTTTCCATAAAGGGCAGGTCCCGATGCACCTGCCCCACCGAGAGAATGGTCTCGCCGGCATCACGGCGCGCCTTGAGCAGTGGCATCAGATCCAGAGTCACTTCCGGGTTGCAGGAAAAACTGTAGCAATCACTGCCCTCTTCCTGCCGGTGCGCCAGCATCTGCGCCACCACATTAACCTTGCGAGCGTTGAGATCCCGGGCCACGTGTGTGTAGTTGCTGCTGATGTAATGCTGCTGGGCGCTGTCGCTGCCCAGCATGCTGCCCGGCTGCACAAAGAATTCGAAGACGCGGATGTTATCCGGCAGGGCACTGCGTTTCTGGGGCTTCAGGTAAGCCAGCTCTTCATAGTCACCGAACAGGCGATCGGCGAAAGGATTGAGAAAGCGTTTTTCCAGATCACTGCCGGCACCGGGCTTGCCCAAGGACAGGGCCGTATAGATATCCAGGGACAGAGAGGAATCCTTTTCCACCCGGGCATAAAGCGCATTCACAAAACGGTTTGGCTTGC
>NZ_JBNPEC010000123.1:0-13557 GCF_051117345.1 Alcanivorax sp. | reverse complement strand
CGCCGTTGTAGACCAGGCTGCCATTGGTATCGCGCAGATAGGTCTGCGGTTTCAGGGTTTCATCGCGGCGGTCCAGCCAGGCCAGGGTGAGGCGGGCCTGCAGGTCGCGGGTCAGGTCGTAGCCCAGTTTCAGTTTCAGGTTCTGCTCGGTCACCTCGCTACCGCTGGCAGCATTGTAGAGATAGCCGCCCTGGGAATACGGGTAGGCGCCGGTTACCGGGGTGCCGGGATTGGCGCCTGGCCCACGGGTGAGAGCAAAGCTCTGCGGGTGGCCTTCGTTTTCCAGCCGGCTGGCAGCCAGCAGCACGCTCCAGTCGCCTTTGCGATCGCCGATAACGGCGTTTAGCCGATGGCCCAGGTACGTCTCGTCGGTGCCGTAGTCGTCGAAGTCCTGCAAAAAGGTACCGGCACTGAGATGGGCCATTGGCTGGCTGGGCATCGTTGTGTGGAACACGGTGACGCCGCCCAGGCTGTTGCCGCTGTAACGGGCAGAGTAGGGCCCGTAGAGAATCTCCACCCGGTCGATTTCCCGAGGCTGAACCACGTCCCAGCGGGGGGCTGTGCCGAAGTTGGCGCCGAGGAAATTACTGAGCAGCAGCCCGTCGCTGTAAACCAGCGCGCGCGGGGTCTGGAAGTTGTGCATGTCGCGGAAGGTAAGCAGGCCATTGCGGTCGCCGATAAAACGTTTACGCACCATCAGGTTAGGCTGGTACTTGATCACGTCTTCGCTGTCCGCAGTATTGATGTCCGCCACTTCTGCAGCGGTGATCTGACTGCTTAGGGCAGAGGGCTGACTATCCAGTGCTGAACCGGACTGACTGACGGAAATGGTTTCCAGCTCACTGGCGTGTAATGAGGAAAGACTGCTAAGCAGAATGCTGGCGAGAAGACGACGATGCATGGAACCCCCGGATGATGGCGGGGGCATTATCAACAAAACCGGGGGTGGGACCAATGTGGCAAAGTGTCGCAGGTGGGGCAATGAATAATTAATAACTCGCGGGGTCGGATCGCGGCCTTTTCAAACACATGAGAACAGATCTCGCGAACTATTAACTATTCATCTTTTTCCCTGTGTGCTTCCCCCTCAATGGTCACATTGCCATCGTCCTGGCGGGGTGGCTGCTGGAAGGGGTTGGGGCCCTGTCGGGTGTAGCTGGTATAGGTGACGCCGCCGCCTTGCATGGTGGCGAAACCCTGCAGGGTGCCTTTCTCGATGACCTTGCGGGCCATGGCACGGCGGGAGCCTGGCAGCAGCAGGGCGAAGCCCACCGCGTCGGTAATGAAGCCGGGGGTGATCAGCAGGGCGCCGCCGAGCAGCAGCATGATGCCTTCCACCATTTCCTGGCCGGGCATGTCGCCCTGTTGCATGCGCTGGTTGAGGCGTATCCAGGTTTCCAGCCCCTGGCGGCGGAACAGGTAGCTACCCAGCAGGGCGGTAACCACGGTGGCCACGATAGTGATCGGCCAGCCAATCAGGCCGGCTACCTTGGCCAGTACCAGCACTTCCAGTAGGGCGAAAGCGAAGATGAAGAAGAAAATGCGACCGAAACCCATGGGGTGTCCTGTTTTAGCGTATATGCCTACTAAGATGGTGATAGTCAGACAGGGATTCAAGGGGCAGGTTCAGTGGCAGCGGAATCGGTCAGTTGGTGGTGACGACAGCGATCGGCGGGGTCTCAGTCCAGGGCGGAAGGCCAGAGCCTATAAACGGGAACCGGTGGCAGGGTGACCGGGAAGGGCAAGACCTTCAATGCCAGGGTGTCGGCGTAGTGGCGGGCCAAGCGCTCCGGCACGGGGGCAATCATGTCTGAGCGGGCACTGACGGCAAGCATGCTGGCAAACTGGGTGACCCGGGCGCCGGTACGTCGCTGCCAGCCGGGGGCATTGAGAATCAGATCCAGGGGCAGACGTCGGTTGCGCTCCGGCAGCACCACATGTTCGGCTTTCAGGAAGCGGGATTTACTGCAGCGGCCCTGTATCCGTGGATGTCCCCGACGCGCCACCACCACCAGGTTCTCCTCCAGCAGTACCTCCCGTTGCAGCCGGCTGTCTTCGGGGGCGAAAGAATCCACGGCCAGGTCGGCACGGGCTTTAATCAGGGTGCCTGCCATATCATCGCCGGCTGGCGTGACCTCCAGCCCTACATCCGGAGCCTGCTGTCGGATGCGTTGTAGTAGCGGCGGCAGTATCACCATCTCGAAGTAATCCATGCTGAGCAGTCGGAACTGTCGCTGGCTGTTGGCCGGATCAAAGCGGTTGCCCGGGTCCAGCGAATCCCGCAGGGATGCCAGTTGCGGGGCGAGTAGCTGGTGCAGCTCACGGGCACGGGGAGTGGGCACCATGCCCTGGCGGGTACGCACGAAGAGGTCGTCGTCCAGGGTGTGGCGCAGGCGCTGCAGCGCCGCACTGATGGCGGGCTGGCTCATTCCCAGCTGGTCTGCGGCCCGGGATAGCTGGCCAGCATCCATGATGGCATCGAAGACCGGCAGCAGGTTCAGGTCGATACTGCGTAAGTTCAGCTTCATGGATATTACTTATATCAAATATCAATTAGTAAGGGTAGAAGTGCCAGTTTATGGTCAATTTGTGCGCAACAACACGAATGACCCTGGAGAATAACAATGGATAAGCAACTCACCCTGGTTGTGACGGCGTTTATCGTCATCACCGCCATCTGGGAAGTGTTTAGCGGCCGTACCCGTAACGGCCGCAAGACCAAGCAGGACTGGAAGGTCGCCTTTCTGGCCACGCTTGTCATGGTTGCCGTGCAGCGTCCCCTGATGCTGCTACTGATCACCCTTGGCCTCACCAATCTGTTTCCGGGCAGTGCGGGTTCACTGGCCTGGCTGGAAAAACAGTATTTCTGGCCGACCCTGATTGCGTTCTTCTGCATTGAAGAATTTATTCATGGTTCGTTCCATCTGTTTGCCCACAGCCGTCGTCCCAAAAACAAGGTGCTGCAGTGGGTGCAGGCGCTTTATAAAATGAGCCATCGCCCGCACCATCTGGCCGGCGGGCAGGACAACAAGGGGCAGCTGTCTGTCACCCAGACGTTTGTGAATGGCTGGGCCTGGTGGATGATCATGCCCAACTATGCCTTCCAGCTGGTGTGCCTGTACCTGGGGCTGGTCGAGGTGTTTCTCATTGCGACGGCGTTCAAGGGTATCTGGGCGGCGCAGACCCATGTGAACTGGAACTGGGATTTGTATTTTCACAATCACCCGTGGGCCTGGGTGCGCAAAACCATGTGGGGCCTGTCACATATCATCACGTTCCCGACCCAGCACCATCACCATCATTCCCGTGGCCCGAATTCTGCCAAGAACGTAACGGCCACCCTGGCGATCTATGATTGGCTGATCTTTGGCACCCTGGCCATCGAAAAGGAAAAGCCGGAAATCTATGGCTGGCGCCAGAAGGATGATGAAGCCAGCAGTGTTCTCAAGCGCTACTTCTTCTGGGATGTCCGTCAGTTCATGCCCGGTGGGGCGGCGAAAGCGAAAAAGAAGCGCGAAGAAAAATTGGCGAAAGCGGCCTGAGAGCCTCAGCCCTGATGTTGTAGCGTCTCGTTGCGGGAGAGCACGGGATCTTTGGCCCTGCTGGGGTAGACCTGGCGAGGCTTTTTCGTTGCTGCCAGTGTGTTGTGTAGGGTGGATCAGCCGCAGGCGTCATCCACCGCTCTTTGCCTTTCTGCCCGGCATCATGGTGGATTACGCCTGCGGCTAATTCACCCTACGTCTTGGTCTTGTAAGGGGGACACAAACAAAAGAACCGCACCTTGCGGCGCGGCTCTTTTGTCGATCGTGTGGCGCAAGTCTCAAACCGCGTTGCAGCTTGAGGCTTGCAGCTTGCGGCTGTTACGCACCCAGCAGCATCTGACCACACACACGCACCACGTTGCCGGTCAGACCCTGAGAGGCCGGGCTGGCAAAGAAGGCGATGGTTTCGGCTACATCCACCGGCTGACCGCCCTGGTTCATGGCGTTCATGCGGCGGCCCGCTTCACGGATGGTGAAGGGGATGGCGGCGGTCATCTGGGTTTCGATGAAGCCCGGTGCCACGGCATTGATGGTGATGCCTTTCTCGGCGTACTCGTCCTTGTAGGCGTCGATCATGCCGATGACGGCGGCCTTGGAGGTGCCGTAGTTGGTCTGGCCCAGGTTACCGGCGATACCGGCAATGGAGCTGATGGAGATGATGCGGCCACCTTTGCCCATGCCGCCATCAGCCAGCAGTTTCTCGTTGATGCGCAGCTGGCTGGCGATGTTGATGTTCAGCACCATGTCCCAGAACTTCTCTGGCATGTTGCCCAGCATCTTGTCGCGGGTAACGCCGGCATTGTGTACGACCACGTCGTAGCCGCCGATTTCCTTCGCCTTGGCGGCGATGGTGGCGGGGGCGTCGTCAGCGGTGATATCCAGTTCCAGGGTATCGCCACCAATCTGCTCGGCCACCTGGTTCAGGTCGTCGGCCATGGGCGGGATATCCAGCACGGTAACGGTAGCGCCGTCGCGGGCCAGTACTTCAGCGATGGCAGCACCGATACCACGAGAGCCACCGGTGACCAGGGCCTTCTTGCCGGCCAGTGGCTTGTCCCAGTCGAACTTGGCAGCCTTGAAGCCCGCTTCGGTAGCGCGAACCACCTGGCCGGATACGTAGGCAGATTTCGGAGACAGGAAGAAGTGCAGGGGAGACGCCAGTTGCGCTTCCGCGCCTTCGTCGACATACACCAGCTGGGCGGTGGCGCCTTTCTTGATTTCCTTGCCTACGGAGCGAGTGAAACCTTCCAGGGCACGCTGGGCCACTCGGGCAGCGCCTGTCTGTTTTTCCGGGGTGCGGCCGATGACCACAACGCGGGCACACTTTTCCAGCTTGCGGATCACCGGGTGGAAGAATTCCCACAGGGCTTTCAGCTCATCCGGATTTTGGATGCCGGTGGCATCGAATACCAGGCCCTTGAACTTGGCATCGTCTTCGCGGTTGGCGGTGTAGTTGTCCGCGCTCACGCCCAGCTTGCCGGCTTTCTTCTGCAGCTCGGTGGCGTTACCGGTGTTGGCCAGTACGGCTACCTGCGCTTCCGGCGCATCTTTCAGGGTCGCCAGGACGGTATCGATACCGCTGGAACCGTTGGCGGCACCCACCAGCACGCGGCCCTTGATGAAGGAAGCCTGGCCCGGCTGCCAGCGCTCGAGAATGACCGGAATAGGGAGGTTGATTGCGCCAAACAGCGCCTTGCCCATAGAAGAATTGGCAATCGCCTGATAGGTATCGCTCATGATCCTGTCCTTTGCCATCAGAAGATGAATGTGTCTGGTTACATTAGTGCAACCAGAGCGGGTTTAAAGAGGTGCTGCGGAATGAAGCGTCAAAATCAGACTTCTTTCGTAGGGCATGACGGTCAGCCCTGTCGCACACTGGCGCGTATTGAATCACTGCAATGTGGCGGGTGTATTGACCGGCGCCGGTAGTCAAACAGGCGTTTGAGCCAATGAGGCCGTGCCGGTTGCGGGTAGACTGCGCCCATTCGAGTGAATACTGTAGCGTTTTCACGCTGTCGTTGCTCACCGCCATCTTTAGAGGACATGACTATGCTGGCAGGTAAAGCCGTACGTAAGGTTGCCATTATCGGCGGTAACCGTATCCCGTTTGCCCGTTCCAACTCCGCTTACATCGATACCAGCAATCAGGACATGCTGACTGCTGCCATCGACGGTCTGGTGGATCGCTTCAAGCTGCACGGCGAGAAAATCGACGAAGTGGCTGCCGGCGCAGTGATGAAGCACGCCCGCGACTTCAACCTGGTACGCGAATCCGTGCTGGGCTCCAAGCTCGCCCCGGAAACCCCGGCCTATGATCTGCAGCAAGCCTGCGGTACCGGCCTGGAAGCCGCCATCCTGGTGGCCAACAAGATTGCTCTGGGCCAGATCGATTGCGCCATCGCCGGCGGCGTTGACACCACTTCCGACGCGCCCCTGGGTGTGAACGAAGACGCCCGCAAGGTGTTCATGGCCCTGAACCGTGCCAAGACCAACGGCGAGCGCGCCAAGTTGGGCCTGAAGCTGCTCAACCCGAAATCCCTGATGCCCGACATCCCCAAGAACGGCGAGCCGCGCACCGGCCTGTCCATGGGCGAGCACCAGGCACTCACCGCCAAGGAGTGGGGCATTGCCCGCGAAGATCAGGACGAGCTGGCGTGGAAATCCCACCAGAACCTGGCCAAGTCCTATGAAGATGGCTGGCAGGATGACCTGATCACCCCGTTCAATGGCCTGGAACGCGACAACAACATGCGCGGTGATTCCACCCTGGAAAAACTGGCTACCCTGAAGCCTTGCTTCGGCGGCCCGGACGGCACCATGACCCCGGCCAACTCCACCCCGCTGACCGACGGTGCCTCCACGGTACTGCTGGCCACCGAAGAGTGGGCCAAAGAGCGTGGCCTGCCGGTACTGGCCTACCTGACCATCGGTGAAGCTGCTGCCGTGGATTTCATCGGCAAGAAAGAAGGCCTGCTGATGGCGCCGGCCTATGCCGTACCGAGCATGCTGGACAAGCTGGACCTGACCCTGCAGGACTTCGATTTCTATGAAATCCACGAAGCCTTTGCGTCCCAGGTACTGTCTACCCTGAAAGCCTGGGAAGATGAGACCTTCTGCAAGGAAAAACTGGGCCGCAAGAAAGCGCTGGGCAGCATCGACCGTAGCAAGCTGAACGTGAAAGGCTCCTCTCTGGCAGCCGGTCACCCGTTTGCTGCCACCGGTGGCCGTATCATCGCCAACGCCGCCAAGCTGCTGAACGAAAAAGGCTCCGGCCGCGCACTGATCTCCGTGTGTGCTGCTGGCGGCCAGGGCGTGGTAGCGATTCTCGAGAAGTAATCGCTGGCATGACTCAGAAAAACCGGCCTTCGGGCCGGTTTTTTTATGCCTGTTTATTGCCCAGGCGGGTACCCGCATTCCTTATATGGGACAGCGTCTCTCTCTGGAAGCGTGCCAGGAACTCCCTGCTTCTCCCAGGTTCACATACTGTGAACACTATGGGAGAGAAACTATGAAGCGGTGGCTGGTTGTGTGTTTCATGGGCGCGGTGGGCGTCACCCTGGCGACATCGTTGTGGGCGGATCAGGTGGCGCTGGGTGCTCGCCTTAGCGGTTATGAATACCCGTTTCCGGTGCACACCCTGGCCATTGACGAGCAACAGCAATCACTGGAAATGGCCTACATGGATGTGGCGCCGAAACAGAGTAACGGGCAGACGGTTCTGTTGTTGCACGGCAAGAATTTTTCCGGCGCCTACTGGGAGCGCACCATCATCGAATTGCTGGCCGATGGCTACCGCGTCGTGGTGCCGGACCAGATCGGTTTCGGCAAGTCCTCCAAACCGGCCCACCTGCAGTATTCCTTTCAGATGCTGGCAGACCAGACCCGACGGCTGCTGGACAACCTGAAGGTAGATGATGTCACTGTAGTAGGGCACTCCATGGGTGGCATGCTGGCCACCCGCTTCGCCTTGATGTTTCCAGAGCGCACCCGCTCACTGGTGCTAGTCAATCCCATCGGCCTGGAAGATTGGCAGCACAAGCAGGTGCCTTGGCAGTCGGTGGATGCCTGGTATCAGGGAGAATTGAGCAAGACCCCGGAGAAGGTCAAAGCCTATATGACCGCCAGCTATTTTGATGGTCAATGGAAGGAGATCTATGACCCGCTGCTGACCCTGCAACAGGGCTGGATGCGTGGCCCGGATTACCCCCGTATTGCCTGGAATTCGGCGTTGCACTACGACATGATTTTCAGCCAGCCGGTGGTGCAGGATTTTGACCGTCTTGCGGTGCCCACGCTGCTTGTTATCGGTACCCGTGATCGTACTGCCCTGGGACGCAACCGGGCTCCCGAGGATAGTCGCGAGACCCTGGGCCGCTACGACCAGTTGGGCGAAAAGACCGCGCAGCGCATACCCGATGCCACCCTGGTGGAACTGGAGGGGATTGGGCATGTGCCCCAGTTCGAAGCCTTTGATCGCTATATGACGGCGCTACGGAAATTTCTGGAACAAAGTCGTTAGCCGATCATGTTGAAGGGGCCAGGGCGGCCATGATCAGTGCCACCGACTGTTCGCTGACTGCCTCTATGTCCTCCCGGTTCACGTAGATGCCATCGATCAGCAGCCGGCACAGGCCATGGACGGTGGCCCAGCTGGCCTGGGCCACGCGCAGCGGATCGGTGTCAGCGGGAAGTCGGCCCTGAAGCTGGCTCCCCAGCCGCTCCGCATAGTTGCGGAAGCTGCGGTAGGCCACTGCCTTCAGTTCCTCGGTGGGGTCTCCGCTTTTCCAGATGGTGCGGCCGAACATCAGCTCATACTGTTCCGGGTGTTCGGTGGCAAAGCGCAGATACTCGCGGACAAAGTGCTGAATCCGTTCTTTCGAACCTTCCCCCTGCAATTGCCGCCCGATCATTTCGTCCAGTTGGCTGAACGCCTGGGTCGCCAGGGCGCAGAGCAGGGCATTCTTGTCTCGGAAGTGGTGGTAAGGTGCGGTACGAGAGACGCCGGCCCGTTCCGCCAGCTTGCGCAGGGACAGGCCATCAATGCCGTCCTCGTCCAGCAGCCGGTTGGCTTCCCGGAGCAGGGTGGAATGCAGGTCGCCGTGGTGATAGCGCGCGGGTCGTGACATGGGTAATCCAGTTGCAAGTTGAAAGTGGCAAGTTGCAATGCGCGATAACGCTGGCGACAGATAGGCCGCTGTCTACGCGAACAAGCTGGTTTGGGCGCGGCGCAGGCGTTGCCGATTGCTGCTACATGGTTGCCTCGTGGAAACCGTCAACTTGTCACTTGCCAGGGTAGTTTCAGCAATAATCTTGACAGTGTCAAAATAAGCCATTAACTTGACGGCGTCCAGATAATCAACGCGTAGCCATCTTTGGTGACGATACGGAGCTTACACCATGACAGCCGACCGCTATTCCAACCTGCTTTCTCCCCTGGATCTGGGCCATACCCAGCTCAAGAACCGGGTGATCATGGGGTCCATGCACACCGGGCTGGAAGACCGTTTCTGGCAATTTCCCAAGCTCGCGGCTTACTTTGCCGAGCGTGCCCGTGGCGGTGTTGGCTTGATTGTTACCGGTGGCTTCAACCCGAACAAGAAAGGGTGGTTCTACCCGTTCTCCGGGCTGTTCAACAACCGTTTTGATGTGATGAATCACCGCAAGGTGACCGATGCGGTACACCGGGAAGGGGGCAAGATTGCCCTGCAGGTGCTTCATGCTGGCCGCTACAGTTACCACCCGTTCTCCCGTTCCGCCTCGGCGATCAAGAGCCCGATCAACCCGTTCAAGCCCAAGGCCATGTCCACGAAGGAAGTGGAACAGACGGTGAAGGATTTTGCGCACACTGCCTATCTGGCCAAGAAGGCCGGTTATGACGGTGTGGAAATCATGGGTTCCGAAGGCTATCTGATCAACCAGTTCACCGCCCCGCGCACCAACAAGCGCAAGGACAAGTACGGCGGTAATGCGGAAAACCGTCGCCGTTTCCCGGTGGAAATCGTCCGTGAAACCCGCAAGCGCTGTGGCGACGATTTCATCATCATGTTCCGCATGTCGGTGATTGATCTGGTGCCGGAAGGTTCCACCCGTGAAGAAGTGCTGGAACTGGCCAAGGCCCTGGAAGCGGCCGGCAGCAGCCTGCTGAACTCCGGTATCGGCTGGCACGAGGCCCGTGTGCCTACCATCGTCACCTCTGTGCCTCGGGCAGCCTTTGCCGAAGCCACCCGTCAGGTCAAAGAGGTGGTGTCCATTCCGGTGGGCGCATCCAACCGCATCAACGACCCGGATGTGGCAGAAGAGATTATCAAGAGCGGTCAGGCGGATGCGGTGTCCATGGCCCGTCAGTTGCTGGCGGACCCGGATTTCGTGAAGAAGACCGAGCAGGGCAAGGCGGACGAGATCAATACCTGTATTGCCTGTAACCAGGCCTGTCTGGACCACACCTTCCAGCTCAAGCGGGCGTCTTGTCTGGTTAATCCCCGTGCCTGTCACGAAACCGAGCTGATGTATCTGCGTACTGCCAAGCCCAAGAAGGTGGCGGTCGTCGGTGCCGGCCCGGCGGGGCTGTCCTGCGCCACGGTGGCGGCAGAGCGGGGCCATGATGTGACCCTGTTCGATCAGGCCGGCGAGATCGGTGGCCAGTTCAACATGGCCAAGGTGGTGCCGGGCAAGGAAGAGTTTCACAACACCATTCGCTATTTCAGCAAGCGTATCGAAAACACCGGCGTGACCCTGAAACTCAATACCCGGGTGGCAGTGGCGGACCTGCAGGCCCAAGGCTTTGACGAAATCGTCATCGCCACCGGCGTGTTACCGCGTACGCCGGGGATTCCCGGCATTGATCACCCCAAGGTGCTTTCCTACGTGGATGTTCTGCGTGGCAAGGCGCAGGTGGGCGAAAAAGTGGCGGTAATTGGTGCTGGCGGCATCGGTTTTGATGTGTCCGAATTCCTGGCTGAACACCCCCGCGACGGCGAGCAGCCTTTGCCGGAGTGGATGAAGGAATGGGGCGTGGACATGGACAGCGATGCACCCGGTGGCCTGGTTGAGCCGCAGGTGGAAAAACCTGCCCGGCAGATCACGCTGCTGCAGCGTAAACCCACCCCACTGGGCAAGGATCTGGGCAAGACCTCCGGCTGGGTACACCGCGCCACCCTGAAATCCCGCAACGTGGACATGCTGAAAGGCTGCAGCTACGAGAAAATCGATGATGCGGGCCTGCATATCAAGATCGGCGAAGAAAGCCGCGTGCTGGATGTGGACCATGTGGTGATCTGTGCCGGTCAGGAATCCCTGCGCGAGCTGTATCAGGAAGACGCGAAAAACTTCCATTTGATCGGCGGTGCCGACCTGGCCGCAGAGCTCGACGCCAAGCGCGCCATTCGCCAGGGCGCTGAGGTGGCAGCCGCCCTTTAAGGAATGCCGCTTCTACAAAAAAGCCCTTGCCGGGAAAACCTGGCAAGGGCTTTTTTGTTTTTCGCTATTAACTATTCACTGTTAACTATTAACTGCCTTTCAACTGTTTGCCCGCAACCGCCGGGTCTTGAAGCTACCGATACCCATTTCCGTGATCACCTTGAACAACGACAGCAGTACACTCTCATCCGGTTTCGGGTCCTGCCCCTTGCCCATGCGATGCAGCTGACGGGAAAACCAGGAGACTTCCATCATGGCCATTTCGTCGATCATCTTGATGCCTGTCCTGCGCGGCGTGACCCGGCTGATGACGCCTTCCTGCCCGGCGAGAATGCGATTGGCCAGGTCCGGTTCCACCGCCAGGGGGCGCGCAATGCCGACCAGGTCGGTGGCGCCACTCTCCACGGCTTGCGCCATAGCCTGGGCTGAGCGGAAGCCGCCAGTGACCATCAGCGGCGTGGATACCCGCTGGCGAATGGCCTGGGCGTAATCCAGGAAATAGGCTTCCCGGGTAACCGTGCTTTCGCGCACGCCTTTGGCGCCGGCCATGGCCGGGTTCTCGTAGTTACCCCCGGAAATCTCCAACAGATCCAGGCCTTCATTGGCCAGCGTTTCCGCTACGGTCATGGACTCTTCTTCGGTAAAGCCGCCACGTTGAAAATCCGCAGAGTTGAGTTTGATGCTGACCGGGTAATCGGGGCCAACGGCATCACGGATGGCGCGATAGATTTCCAGCGGAAAACGCATGCGGTTTTCCAGAACACCGCCCCATTTGTCGGTGCGACGGTTATGGTGGCCGGACAGGAACTGGCTGACCAGATAGCCGTGGGCGCCATGGATCTGTACGCCGGTAAAGCCGGCTTTTTTCGCCAGGGCTGCGCTGGAGGCAAAGCGGCGGATGATGTCGAAGATCTCGTCTTCGCTCAGGGCTCGTGGCGTCTTGAAGGCGCTTTTGAGTTCCTTGCCAAAGGGGACGGCGGAGGGGGCGAGGGTGTCACCGCTGGCCAGCATGCGCGGGATCTGCTTGCCCGGATGGTTGAGTTGCACCCAGATATCATTGCCCTGGTTTTTGCCGGCCTCGGCCCAACGTTTCAGCAGGGCCATGTCGCGCTCGTCCTCCAGTACCACGTTACGGGGCTCCCCGGTGTGGTTACGGTCAATCATGATGTTACCGGTAATCAGCAGCCCGGTGCCGCCCTGGGCCCAGCGGCCATAGAGCCGCTCCAGGGCCGGGGTGACATGGTTATCAATGGTGCCCAGCGCTTCGCTCATGGCGGATTTGGCGAAGCGGTTCTTCAGCGTTATTCCGCAGGGCAGGGCCAGTGATTGCCCGAGAGTGTCTGCGTGGCTCACGATTGTCCTCCAGCGACCTGTGCAGGTCAGCAGCTATATAGTTTGATGATGGTCAAACTATAAGGTAGTTTGATAGCCGTCAAACCATTTTGTGGGGAGGTGCCGGTTTTGGCACGGAAAGACATATCGGAGAGTTCAGCGGATCAGCTGGCGGCGGCCTTTCGCGCCCTGTCCAACCCGAACCGCTTGCGAATTTACCAAGTGATTCTGGAGCACTGTCGTGCCCATGGTCATGCGGATCTGGCCAAAGTGCCGGCGGGCTGTGCCTTCGGGGATTTCATGCAGCGCCTCAATATCGGTGCCCCCACGGTCTCCCATCATGTCCGTGAACTGGCCGAGGCCGGGCTTATCCGGGTGGAGCGGGATGGACGGCGGCGTTATTGCCATGCCCAGCCACTAATGCAGGCCACCCTGGCGCATTTTTTTGAACTATAAGGAGAGAGAAGAATGACAGCAGACCAGTGGGCGTTGTGGGGTTGCGGTATTTTCTTTCTGACGGGGCTGCTGACCGGGGTGTGGAAGTACTGGCAGGTGGCCACCAGTGAAAAGGGCAGGGCACATTACTATGTGGATGTGGCGCACCGGGCGAGCCTGATGTATGCGTTCGCCTGCCTGGTGCTGGAACGGTTTGCCTTGCTGAGTATCTGGGAAGACTGGGTCAATACGCTGGCGGTGCTGGCGAGCCTGTTGTTTTTCGGCCTGGCCATTGGCAGCTATATTCTCCACGGTTTCCTGCAGGACACGCGTAATCAGCTGCAGCGGCCCCATCGTCTTGGTGGCGGTAGTGTGCCAGAGCTGGCCATGTCCACCTTCATGGTGTCGTTGATCGTGGCCGAGGTGGGTGGTTTCGCGGTGTTGTTTGCGGGGTTTGTGATGCGTTAAGGCCACGCCCGTGATGGGCGTGGCGTCTGCCGGGTTCAGGCCAGGCGGTTTTTCTCGGTGATCTGGCCGTTCAGGGTCCAGAAGTCGTAGAGGATGCCCAGCCCGAACAGGCCGGCGGTGAGCAGATAGATGATCCCGGTAATCACCTTGCCCATGTAGAAACGGTGAATGCCGAAGATGCCCAGGAAGGTGAGCAGAATCCAGCCGATGTTGTAGTCGACGCTGCCGGGTTCGTAGCGTTCGTCCGCCGCATCGTCCATGCCGGGGATCAGAAACAGATCGATGATCCAGCCGATGAAAAACAGGCCCAGGGTAAAGAACCAGATGGTGCCGGTGATCTGGCGACCATAGTAAAAGCGATGGG
>NZ_JBNPEC010000013.1:0-60440 GCF_051117345.1 Alcanivorax sp. | reverse complement strand
AAAGTACGCTGCTCAAACAGCTGGGCATCCTGCACCGCGACGTGGGCCTGGTGGTGGCCGGTTTGCTGGTTATCGCCGGCCTGACGGGGGCGTTGCTGGTCTGGTATCACGAGCTGGATGCCCGGTTTAACCCGCAGCTATTGCGGGTTAGCCCCCCTTCTCACAATAACCCGCCGCTTTCCCCTTTTGCCCTGCGCGACAAGGTGGAAGCTGCCTTTCCTTCTGCGTCGGTGAACTGGATGCTGCTGCAACGTCCCTCCGCCGACCGCACCGCGCGGTTTTTTATTGCCCCCAAAGATGACGCCAGCACGCTGTCCATGGACGAGGTCTTTGTGGATCCCTACAGCGGTGACGTCTTGGGCGGCAGACGATGGGGGGATATCTCCCAGGGCATCACCAATGTCATGCCATTTATCTATCGCCTGCATTACTCGCTGGCGCTGGGCACCATCGGTACCTGGGTGTTCGGGGTGATCAGCCTGCTCTGGATGGTGGATTGCTTTGTCGGCGCTTACCTGACGTTTCCGCCCCGGCGTCGCAGAGCATCGACCTCATCGCTGAATAATGTCTGGAAGCGTTGGAGGCCCGCCTGGAAAATACGCTGGCGAAGCCGCCCGCACAAACGCGATTTCGACCTGCACCGGGCCGGCGGCCTGTGGCCCTGGGCGCTGTTGTTTGTGTTTGCCTGGAGCAGCGTGGCAATGAACCTCTACGCAGAGATCTATCGCCCCGCCACCGGGCTGTTCATGACGTTTCAAGACAACCCGCTGGACGACATTCCTGCGCAAGCCTCTCCCGCTCCACAACCGCAGATCGGCTGGCAGGCCGGTTTTGTGGCAGCCCGACAGCACCTGGAAAAACAAGCAGCGGAGAAGGGTTTCCAGGTTCTCGCGCTGGAGCGCTTCGCCTATTACCCGGAAAAAAACGCCCTGAAACTGATGGTCAGCACCGACCGGGACGTTAACCAGCGGTTCGGCGAAAGCTGGCTCTACATCGACGCCACCCGCGGCCATCTGCTGGGCTTCTACCTGCCCACCGGCGAAGCCGCCGGCGACACGCTCACCACCTGGCTAACCACGCTGCATATTGCCGGGCTCGGCGGGCTGCCCTACCGGATTCTGGTCACCATGATGGGCGTGGCCGTGGTTAGCCTCAGCCTTACCGGCATTATTATCTGGTGGCGAAAACGCGCCGCTCGCACAGGAAAGCGATAGCAAAAATTTCAGCCGAAAACCCAAAACCCGGAAGGGCTGACCACCAGAGTGTCCACATCGTCGCAGCCAACTTAACCGATAGAAGCGACCCCTTCATGCTCGATCATGTTGCTGGGGTTGACGGTTTTTTTCGAGTACCACGGCGTGGGAGTGGGAGGGTGCAGAATGGCCATGTTGGGTATCGTTGTACTCCACCCAACCTACACGTCTTCGCGAGGCCGTAGGTTGGGTGGAGCTGGGCGACATGCCTTTAGGCTGGACGCCCGCAGGGCGCCCCGAAGGGGTTTATCATACCCAACAAAAACGCCCACAAACCATCCACCAACCCAACATCCAACACCGGCCACACCTCCCGCCGCGAAAATCGCCCACAAAAAAATCCCGGCAGAGCCTGCCGCGAACTTGATCCGGGGCAAACCTTGCCGAGATGGGGTGAGGATGGAGGGTGTCTCCGGTCATGCTCTTTCAAAATTCAGTAATTCGGCCGGGCATGCAGTATAGTGGCCGGAAAATAATTATATTTCAAAAAAGTGGCCGTATCGGCCTTCCTGTGCGGCAATTTTACTGCAAAAATATCAATTTCCGGCCACTATACTGCATGCCCGGCTGAATTACTGAAGAGGTCCCTGTGTCCGCACCGCTTGGCTACCAATGGCTGATCGAAAAGTATGACCTGCGCGCATTGCCGTTGGACGAATGTGCCTATGTGGGGAATATTCGGGGCGGGCGGCAAAGCACCCAGCAAGGGGGGAAGGTCGTCCACCGCTTTGAACCGAACTACGACCCCGGCGAGACCTTAGCGGGGCAAATCCAGTTTGCGCTTCGCTACGAAGGCATCAACCTGCAGGTCCTTTCCCTGCTCTTCGAAAAAATAGGCCCCGAAGAACTGGTGACGTGGCTCCTCGACAGCCCCGAGTCTCAATACGCCCGGAGAGCCTGCTTCCTGTTTGAATGGTTGACCGGTCAGCGTCTCCCCATCGAAGACCCCGTCCCCTCCCGTGCCCGATATATTCTGGCCGTCGATCCCGCGCATCACTTCGTCCGGGAACACGGCGAGCGCAGCAGACGATTCCGTATTACCAACAACCTGGCCGGGCCGCCTTCGTTCTGCCCCCTGGTGCGGCGCACGGACTATCTGAATGACATGGTCCGCAAAGACCTCCGCAAGAGCACCTTCGAGACCCTGGCGCGATATGACGAAAGCCTGCTGAGACGCGCGGCCGCATTTCTGTACCTGAAGGAAACCCAATCTTCCTTCGAGGTGGAACGGGAAAAACCGAGCCCCAAAAAAGCACAGCGTTTCGCGGACATGCTGAGACAGGCGGATGCCCATGAGCCGCTCACCGAAGAAAGATTGGCCGCCCTACAAAACACCGTGATTGATCCCCGCTTTCACGAATTCACCTGGCGCCACCGACAAAACTGGATTGGCAAGGATCTTGGCCATCGCCAGCAGATCGATTTCATACCCGCCAGGCCCGAAGACCTCCCGGAGTTGATGGGCGGGCTACTCACTATGTCCTCGAACTTTAACGACGACCTGGAAGAGGTCCGGGACCAGGAAAAAAACGATAAGCGACCCACACTCGTTCTCGACTTCGTCAATCAACGCTATGAAAAGTATGCCCCACCCATGGACCCGGTGGTCGCCGCCGCTTGCATCGCCTTCGGCTTCGTCTACATTCACCCATTCATGGATGGCAACGGACGCATTCACCGCTACCTGATTCACGACACCTTGGCGAAAGCCGGGTTTACCCCGCGCGGCATCGTCCTGCCGGTATCCGCCGTGATCCTGGCCAACCTGGACGACTACATCGAGACGTTGGAACACTTCTCCAAGCCCCTGAATCGGTTCACCGACTACAACCCGGACACGCCAGACAGCCCGGCCACCGGCAACGACCCGGTGTATTTCCGCTACCCAGACCTGACCCGACAAACAGAATTCCTCTATCGCGCCCTGGAGCGGACTGTCGAACACGACCTTCAACAGGAAATCGACTTCCTGCTGGGCTTCGATCACGCCTGCCGGGCATTGAACGGACTACTGGATTGGCCGGATCACAGCCTGGAACTGTTTGTGCGGGTGGTCCGGAAAAACGACGGATTGCTTTCAGCCAACAAGCGAAAAAGTCATTTTGAATGGATGACAGAGGAAGAGATTTCTGAAGCAGAAAAGCTTGTCCGCGAAGCCTTCTCTCCGGATTCTGATTAAATAAAATTCAGTTAACGTGTAGCGACTTCGAGCAATGCCCTTACTCAGCCTTTAAGGGCACCCTTTTCCATTCGCTGAAACATGTCCCGGGATCCCAGCTCGGTCGGCCAGCTCCTGCGCCGTGATCTTTCGCGCCCTGCGGGCAACGCGAATCAGACCAGCCAACCAGCCGACAGCATGGAAATCCCCCATGATTCCTCCACCCAATCCCTTTATCATGGCCGACTTTATAGATGATTGATCTCCCGGAGGAACTGTGAGCGCGGACCTGAGCCAACATACGCCGATGATGCAGCAATACCTGCGTATCAAGGCCGAGCAGCCGGATCAGCTGGTGTTCTACCGCATGGGGGATTTCTACGAGTTGTTCTTAGGCGATGCCCAGAAAGCCGCCCGCCTGCTGGACATTACCCTGACCCAGCGCGGCCAGAGTGCCGGCAAACCCATTCCCATGGCGGGGATTCCCTACCATGCGGCGGAGAACTACCTGGCCAGGCTGGTTAAGCTGGGAGAATCCGTGGCGATTGCCGAGCAGATTGGTGACCCTGCATTGGCCAAGGGGCCGGTGGAACGCAAGGTGGTGCGCATCGTCACCCCCGGCACGGTCAGTGACGAAGCACTGCTGGAAGAACGTCGCGATAATCTGTTGTGCGCCGTCTTCGACCACAACAACCAGTACGGTTGCGCCAGCCTGGATCTGGCTGCCGGGCGCTTTGTAGTCACTCAGGTGGAAGGCGCCGAGCAATTACAGGCGCTGCTGGAGCGCTGGTCACCGGCGGAGCTGTTGCTGAGCGAAGAGCATGGCCTGCCAGGCCGGTGGGCCGAACGGCCCGGCACTCGCAAGCGCCCGGGCTGGGAGTTTGATGAGGACGCTGCGCGCCGCCAGTTGTGCCAGCAGTTTCAGGTGCAGGATCTGGCCGGTTTTGGCGAACCGTCGTCGGTGGCCGTGGCCGCCGCTGGCGCCTTGCTGGGTTATGCCAAGGAAACCCAGCGCGGCGAGCTTCCCCATATTACCTCTCTGGCGGTGGAAAGCTTTGACGATGCGGTGGCCATGGATGCGGCCACCCGCCGCAACCTGGAGCTGACGGAAACCCTGGATGGTCAGGAACAGAACACCCTGGCCTGGGTGCTGGACAGCACCGAGACCGCCATGGGCGCGCGCCTGCTCAAGCGCTGGGTGCACCAGCCCCTGCGCAACCGCACCACCCTCACCCAGCGCCAGGACCAGATCGATGCCCTGCGCCAGGGCTGGTGCTTCGAGTCCGCCCGCGATGTGCTCAATGACATCGGTGACATGGAACGGATTCTCGGTCGGGTGGCCCTGCGCTCCGCCCGGCCCCGTGACCTGACACGCCTGCACGCCAGCCTCAAGGCCCTGCCGCCTCTGATCGGCACCTTGCCCGCGGCAGACTGCTTCTACGAATTAATCGAGCGTATCGGCCAGTTTCCCAATCAGGTGGAATTACTGGGCACGGCGGTAATTGAAAACCCGCCCATGCTGATTCGCGACGGCGGCGTGATTGCACCGGGCTATAGCGAAGAGCTGGACGAGCTGCGCTCCATCAGCGAAAACGCCGGCGCCATTCTGGTGGACATTGAAACCCGCGAACGCGAACGCACCCAGCTGTCCACCCTGCGGGTGAAGTACAACCGGGTACATGGCTATTACATCGAGCTTTCACGGCGGGAATCGGACAAGGCGCCAGCGGATTATCAGCGCCGCCAGACACTGAAGAATGCAGAACGCTTTATTACCCCGGAACTGAAAGAGTTCGAAGACAAAGCGCTGTCTGCATCCAGCAAGGCACTGACGCTGGAAAAACGCCTTTACGAAGCCCTGCTGGAAAAAGTGGCCGCCGACCTGCACGCCCTGCAGCGCAGCGCAGCCGCCGTGGCCGAGCTGGATGTGCTGGCGTCTCTGGCCGAGCGCGCCGAAGCGCTTAACTGGGTGCGCCCACAGCTGGTCGACGACGATGCCATTATCGAAATCGTCGATGGCCGCCACCCGGTGGTGGAGCAAGTGCTGGATGACGCTTTCGTGCCCAACAGCCTGCACCTGGATGATGCCCGCCGCATGGTGATCATTACCGGCCCGAACATGGGCGGTAAGTCCACTTACATGCGCCAGACCGCGTTGATCGCCCTGCTCGCCCATCTGGGTAGCTGTGTGCCCGCGGCCAGCGCTCGCATCGGCAGCCTGGACCGGATCTTCACCCGTATCGGCTCCTCCGATGATCTGGCCGGCGGGCGCTCCACCTTTATGGTGGAAATGTCCGAAACCGCCAACATCCTTAACAATGCCACCGCCCAGAGCCTGGTATTGATGGACGAAATCGGCCGGGGCACCAGCACCTTTGATGGCCTGAGCCTGGCTTGGGCCGCTGCCGAACACCTGGCGCGCAACCTCAAGGCATTCACCCTGTTCGCCACCCACTATTTCGAGCTGACCCAGCTCCCGGAGCAACTGCCCGGCATCTATAACGCCCACCTCACCGCCAGCGAGCACGATAACCGCATCGTGTTCCTGCACCGGGTGCAGGAAGGCCCGGCCAGCCGCAGCTATGGCTTGCAGGTGGCCCAGCTGGCCGGGGTGCCACAGAGCGTGATCCATCAGGCAGGGGAAAAGCTGCGCGAGCTGGAAGCCGGTAAACCACTGGCACCCGCAGACCGTTCAACCCCAGCTGCCGCCACACCGTCAGCGGCCCCTGCCCAGGCCAGCCTGTTCGCCGAGCCCAGCGCCGTGGAGCATGCCCTCAAGGAACTGGATCCGGACGATCTGACACCGAAGCAGGCGCTGGAGGCGCTGTACAAGCTGAGAGGACTGCTGTAGCGCTGCAGGAGCGGCTGGCGGTGCGATTTCAAATGTCGAAAAGAACAGGCATTCACCACAGAGGCACGAAAATCATCGCGAAAACCGGTTTTACCTCTGTGTGCTCTGTGCCCTCTGTGGTGAAAACGCTTCTGATCCTGGCCCGGTATCGCGCCTCGAGAGGCGCTCCTACAGAAGATGGCGTGTCCCCGTTGTCTTCTCCGGCCACTGTAGGTTATTACCTTATATCAAGGCTTTGTTTGCCTGCCTTTGGTCATGTCGCTAGACTAGCGCCACCCCAAGCGAGACAGGTCCTGCGCTGCTATAATCGGCAGTCTGACGCTGTACAAAGATCAAGACACCTGGCGAGGACAGGCTATGACGTTCGTAGTAGGTGAGAACTGCATTAACTGCAAGCACACCGATTGTGTAGAAGTATGCCCGGTAGACTGTTTCTACGAAGGCCCCAACTTCCTGGTTATCCACCCGGACGAGTGTATCGACTGTGCACTGTGTGAGCCGGAGTGCCCGGTTAACGCCATTTTCTCCGAGGATGAGCTGCCTGAGGGCGAGCAGGAATTCCTTGAGATCAATGCGGACCTGGCCGAGAAGTGGCCGAACATTACCGAAATGAAAGATGCACCGGACGATGCGGAAGAGTGGGACGGTGTACCCAACAAGCGCGAGAAGCTGGTTAAACAATGGGAAGGCTAAGGCTTTCCCGGCGAACCCGGTAAGCCGTCTACCCCGGCTTTACTTATTCGCAGACAAAGAAAAAGGGCGGCATCCTGCCGCCCTTTTTTGCGTCGAGTCATCCTGACTCTTTTGCGCTCACCGCAACATCCTTGTGTGCTGTCCTTGCTTATCCCTGTGCCCATATCCCTGAACACAAATCCACTATATCAACGGCTCCCGGCCGTTTGGGTAAAATAAATATTAAAAGTCTGCCCAAAAACCACCCAAAATAAATAAAATCCCTGAAAATCAAAAACTTATATTTATTTTTTCGCTTCAGAAGCACCAAAAGCGACAGAAAAAGACTGCTTTTTCCTACAGCTTTGTAAGAGATCTCTTACAAGTCAGCGCCGCCCTTCACCCGATTCATGAACAACAGCCTCTTAAACGAAACATGAGGATGCCAAAACGCGCCCATGCTTTTACATTTTCTCACCCGTTTTTACAGCACCGCCAAGCGGTTACGGTTAGGATTGTGTCCATGAAGTGAAGGGTCTCAGGCCCTTGAGCACTTCAATCAGTATCCCCCCAAGGCGCTAGAAATAGCGCTCACAACCCCCCTCTTCCACCCCCCAAATTCGGAAGAGGGTTTTTTTTGTCTGAAATTTGCTAAACCGCGGGCAAATCAGATCTGGCGCAAGGCGTCACAGGCCTGGTCGAAGGCATCACGCAGCCGTGCCAGCAAGTCGGAAACCTGTCCCAACTCTCCTTCCCTGGCCAGACTCTCCAGCTGCATGCACAGGTCGAAAACCCGCACCGCACCCAGATTACCGCTGCTTCCCTTGAAGCTATGTGCCTGGCGGCACAGAGTTTCCTTATCGCCCGCGGTATACGCGGCCTCCAGTGCCTGAAGACGTTGTTCTCCATCGCGGTGAAAGGAACCGACCAGCATGGGGAAATCCTGGCCCATTACGTCCTGTAGTTCTGTAACGACCTCATCGTCGAGAATCGCTGAATCTTGCATACCGGCTCCGTCTTCCTTTACGGGGGTAACCCTAACCATTAATCATGAAATCTTATGTGGAATATCTCGAAAATCCAGAAAAAATTAGTAGCGGGGCGTCAAATGAGACTTTGCGTGCTCGAGAGATCTGAAACCTGCAGGGAGCTATTCCGCCTGGAGCACGGGCAACAAACCGCAGGACTGCGCGCGTATCACGTCATCACGGGTATCCACGTCCCATAGGACCGGTAGACGAACCACCCGTTCCGCAGGAAAACAAGCCACACTGTCGGCCAGGGCCTGTTCGCCGCCGAAACGAACACCCCGGAAACGCTGGGGGTGCCATAGAGCCTGCCGGGAGCTGCCGATCAACACATAGCCGCCATCTTCGCTGGGACCAAATACCACCGGCGCCTTGTCCAGCCCCTGCAGGGCCTGCTCAAAGTAGTCCTGGTCCAGTACCGCACAGTCACTGCCAACCAGTAACACCTGATCGGCCTGCGCCAGGCCGCTATTCAGGGCCTGGGCCATTTTTTGCCCCAGGTCTTCGCCCTGTTGCAGGTGGCAGGACCAGCCATTGCGCTCCGCCAGTGCCTCCAGCTCCGTATCGGCTTGATCCAGCCAAAGCTGCACCCGACCTGGAAAATCACAGGCCGCGGCAATGGTGCGAGTCAGCAGCAATCGGTACAGCGTGAGGGCACCCGCTTCGCCGAAATGGGGGATCAGTCGGGTTTTCACCCGGCCGGCCTGCAGTGCCCGGGCAAAGACGATCAACAACGGCTGCGACGGGCCTTCAGTGCTCGCCATAATAATCCCGGTACAGTTCCTCTGGCTGGACACCACGCCAATAGCGGTAGCGCAGGGACCACATCAGCCAGATGGTCGGCCAGGCCCCCTTGACCTCCCAGCGACGACTACTGGTAGTCAGCGCCGGGCGCAAACAACAGGGTCGTCCCTGCTGCTGCTTCAGCCGCCGGCTCAGGGCAATGTCTTCCATCAAGGGTTGGTCTGGGTAGCCTTCCAGTGCAGTAAAGATATCGCGGCGCACAAAGATGCCCTGGTCGCCGGTGGCAATGCCGGAAAATCGGGAGCGCAGATTGATCATGGCGCCGATGACCCGGAACAGAAAACGCTGGCCACTCAGGCGCACATCAAAACGGCCCCATCGGGCATCCGTCGGCAAACGCGTCAGTTGCTGCCGGTGGGAGCCATCAAGCTGGCTATCCGCATGGACAAACCACAGCCAGTCGCCACTGGCCTGGCGGGCGCCGGCGTTCATTTGCCGAGCACGACCCGGGGCACTGAGAACCACCCGATCTGCCAGCTCACGGGCAATCTCCACACTGCCATCTGTACTGCCGCCATCCACCACCACCAACTCATCACCCGCTTGCAGGGCATCACGGAGCATGGCCAGGGTAGCGGCCAGATTACCGGCTTCGTTACGCACCGGCACGATCACACTGACAGTGGAATCGCTCACCCCAGGGCACCGCTGCAACTACTGCCGGCACCGGCGGTACAGCCGAAACAATGGTCCGCTACGTAGATGGGCTCGCCTTCCAGATCGTGATCCAGTAGCCCGGACAAGTGCGGGTGGCCCTCATGGTGCCCCAGGGGCATATCCAGCATCTGGTTGAAGTCACAATCGTACAGGTAGCCCTGATAATCCACGCTCACCGTGGCCCGGCACATCACCGCCGGCAGGGTGTCGCGGTTGAAGCTGTCGCGCAGCAGCTGCATGTAATCGTTGAACTGGTTATGGGCCAACAGCACCGCACCGAAACGACTGATAGGCATATTGGTGATGGTCAGCAGACTGTTAAAACGCAGCCCGAAGCGTTCATCCAGTTCACGCTTGTAGTCCGCTTCCAGCACCGCCTGGGGTGGTGGCAGGGACGGCCCGGTGGGGTTATAGACCAGATCCAGCAACAGCCCGTCACTGCCATAGCCCTTGGCATTAAGCCGGCGAATGGCCTCGATACTGCCCTGGTACACACCCTTGCCGCGCTGCGCGTTCACATTCTCTTCCAGATAACAGGGCAGTGATGCCACCACATGCACCCGATTATCAGCCAGAAACTGCGGCAAATCTTCGTAACCCGGCTCCAGCAGAATGGTGAGATTGCAGCGGTCGATGACTTCCACATCCATAGCCCTGGCCTGTTCCACCAGGTAGCGGAAATGGGGATTCATCTCCGGCGCACCGCCGGTAAGATCCAGCACCCGGATGTCGCGAAGCCGAATCACCTCAAGCACCATGTCCACGGTTTCCCGGTCCATCAATTCAGTGCGCGTGGGGCCCGCGTTCACATGGCAGTGAACGCAACTCAGATTGCACAGATACCCCAGGTTCACCTGCAATATGGAAGTGGCATGGCGGCGCAGCGGCGGGAAGTCGGTGCTGCTGCGTACCAGTAAATCGTGGGTGTCCTGCATACGTCACCTGTTTCAGTTTCCTCAATGCTAGCAATTGGATGCAGGCTTGTCGCAAAGGTTACGTGAAAGCTGCAAGCAAGATGGTGGCGGCCCACGGTCGTTAAGCAAGTATCGGGAGTATTTTTTTGCGGCAACGCCATCGCAAGGAAACAGAGACAGGGGCCAGCATGGTTTGAGTGGGCAATTCAGTTTGCCGAATTGCCCACACACTTCTCGTACCCTGAATCGCCTGAAAATTAGCCGCTCGCATGGTGGAAACTGGCACCGCGATCAAAAGTCCTTACAATCATCACTTCTTCAGCCCGGTAGCTCAGTTGGGTGAGGTCGGGAGTTTCCAAAGCGTGCTTTGGCCGAACGAACGCGAAGCGGATACCGCCGCTTTGCCGGTGCCCGCAGGGCGAGAAAGCGCCGACAAAATAGTCGCTTGCTCCCGGAAACTGGCACCGCGACTAAAAGTCCTTACAATCGTCACTTCTTCAGCCCCGGTAGCTCAGTTGGATAGAGCAAGCGCCTCCTAAGCGCTAGGTCACAGGTTCGACTCCTGTTCGGGGCGCCATTTCTTTTCTGTATCCGTGTTACATCGCCACGTCTTGTCCTGCCAGCAAGCTGCACCTTGAAAAATGAACCATATTCAATAACACTTGCCGCCCCACGCTCAGGAGGCGCCATGGCTGCTCAGGACCCGAACACCGCACTCAGCCGCTCGCTGGTCTTTCTGATGGCGGCCACCACCGGCCTGGTGGTAGCGAGCAACTACTACGCTCAGCCATTGCTGCATACCATTGCCGACCGACTGGACCTGTCCTACGCCGGGGCCGGGATTATCGTCACCACCGCCCAGGCCAGTTATGCGGCGGGGCTGATTCTGCTGGTGCCGCTCGGCGATCTGCTCGAGCGCCGCCGGCTGATTGTCACCATGATGCTGTGTGCCACCGCCGGTCTGCTGGTCAGTGCCAGCGCCACCTCCCTGCCCATACTGTTGGTCGGCACCGCCATTACCGGCGCCTTTTCCGTGGTGGCCCAGGTGCTGGTGCCCTTTGCAGCCACCCTGTCGCCGGTGGCCAACCGGGGCAAGGTGGTGGGCACGGTGATGAGCGGACTGCTGCTGGGCATTCTGCTGGCACGCACCGTGGCTGGCGCCCTATCGACACTGGGCGACTGGCATACGGTGTACCGGGTGGCGGCGGCCCTGATGTTGGTGAACACCCTGGCGCTGTGGCGCCTGTTGCCCCGTTACCGGCAGGACACCCGTCTGCACTATGGGCAGCTGATCGGCTCCATTGCCGGGCTGTTTGTGCGTTACCCGCTGTTCCGTCGCCGCGCCTTGCTCGGTTTTCTGATCTTTGCCATGTTCAGCGTGCTGTGGACCTCGCTGGCCTTCCTGCTGTCTGCACAGCCCTGGACCTTCAACGATGCCACCATCGGCCTGTTTGGCCTGGCCGGTGCCGCCGGCGCCCTGGCAGCCCGCCCCGCCGGCGGCATGACCGACCGGGGATACGGTGGCCGGTTGACCATAATCGGCGTGTTCGCCTTGCTGCTGTCCTGGGGGCTGCTCGGGTTGGGCGGTTTTTCCCTGATTTCCCTGGTGGCCGGTATCGTGCTGTTGGATCTGGCGTTGCAGGCGGTTCACATCACCAATATGAATCTTATCCTGGTGCTGGATGAGAGCGCCCGCAACCGCCTCAACTCCGGCTACATGTTTCTGTACTTCCTGGGCGGCGCCGGCGGCTCGCTGGCGTCGGCGGCGGCCTACGATCACTTCGGCTGGAACGGCGTGGTGGCACTGGGCGCAGGCCTGGGACTGGTCGCCCTACTCTACGGCTGGCGAATTCTGGCAACGGAATCCGTCAGCGCCACCGCTGCGGAAAGTGGATAGCTCAGGGCAGGAGAAAAACGCCCACGGCGTCATCAGACCTTCTTTTACATATCAGTGATTTACCCGATGGAGCGGCTGCTCTAGATTGAAGATTCCATTCGGGTACAAGAAGGATCTTGCTGATGAAAATCCTGGGACTGCTACAACTTGCCCTGGCGATCTATGCCATTGTGATGATCATTCAGTCCGGCGCGGAAACCCTGCACAAGGTGCTGTGGGTGCTGCTGGTGCTGGTATTACCGCTTGTCGGGCTGATTATCTGGGGGCTGATGGGGCCGGGCTCGCCGCTGAAGCGTTAGCAACCTCCTGCGACTGCTTTTCCTGTGGCTTCTGCCAGGTCTCCGGGGTCTGGTAGTAGCCGTGGGAGATCCCCTGGAAACGCGGCAGGTTCACCACCCGGCGCAGTCGACGCAGTGAGAAATAGGGAATATCCCGCAAAATGATATTGGCCAGCCAGGCCGGCACCGCGCCACCCGGGTCCAGTATCACCTCAATGGTTACCTTCACCTCGCCCGGCGACAAGGGCTCGAACCGGTAATAGCCTTCCATCTGCGGCATGCGCACATAATCAGGCTGCTCGGGAAATACCGGCGGATTCAACGAAAACGGCATCACCAGATCGTAGCTGTCCGGCTCCTGGAAGAACGTCACACGCAAAGGCGCATCCCGATCCTTCACCGGCCATGGCAGGCGAGTGGTGACATAGACGTCACGCTGATACGGGGAGGCCCGGTGCAGGTCGCGAATTTCAGAGACCATGTGCATAAAAGACGCCACTGCCCCGTAGTCGTCCATCAGAGCACCAATGGCATTAAAGTCCGCCACCGGTACCACGCCCACACCACGAAAGGTTTTCAGCCGGGAGCTGTCGTCATCCTGGCGATAGACCTGGATATCATCCCGGTCCGTGACCAGCACCCATTTTGACGAGTCGGCCGTGGACAGGGCTGAGCCGCCCAGCAGGATCAGGCCGAGTAAAAGTCGTTTTATTATCATTCTGTTTTCCTGACGCATCCCCATCGCCGCACCCGAGACAGTCCGGCGAGTGATCACTTTATAACCTGCCTGACAGCGCCAGACCTGCCTGACGGAGAAAAATGTGACACAGACAACCCGAAAATGCGACTTGTCGCACAGCCGGTGCGCTCGAATCCCCGCTGACCGGTACGTCATGGCGGCAACCGACGTCACGGGTTCAGATCAAAGATAGGGTTCCATCAGATGCGAGAGGGCGTTGCGCAAACGACGCCAGGGGGCCATGTCGCGGAAATGCTCCGACTCCATGCGGGTAGACAGCAGGATATGGCGATCCAGCATCTTATCCACCCGGGTGGTGAGGGTGGCGCTGTAACACTCCAGATCAAATTCGAAATTCAGGCGCAGGCTGCGGGCATCCCAGTTACCGGACCCGAGCATCAGCCAGTGCTGATCCACCGTCATTATCTTGCTGTGATCGAACGGCGGTGGCGACAGGTAGAGCTCGGCGCCCTCCCCCACCAGCCAGCGCAACGCATGCAGACTCGCCCAGTTCACCATGCGCAGATTGCTCTTGCGGGGTATCACGATCTGCACTCGCACGCCCTTCAAAATAGCCATCTGCAAGGTAGCCATGAGAGTCAGATCCGGCACGAAATAGGGAGTGACAATCCGGATACGGTGCTCGGCACTGCCAATGGCGGCCAGCAGGGTGAGCCGGCGTTTATCAAAATCCGCATCCGGGCCAGCGCTGATGCCCCGCGCCTGTACCTCCCCGACCAGGGCCGGGCCGCGATAACTGGTTTCCAGCACTTCCCCGCAGGTGAATACCCAGTCGGCCGCGAAACTGCGCAGCAACTGGCCCACCACCGGCCCTTCTACCCGAGCATGCAGATCCGTGGTACGGGCCGGTTTGTGCAAATAACCGGCGCGTATATTCATGCCCCCGGTAAAGCCCAAGGAGCGATCCACGATCATGATCTTGCGGTGGTTTCGCAGGTTGATATAGGGCATGCGCCAGGGCGCCAGGGAGTAGAGAAAACGCTGCACCGGCACCCCGCGACGGCGCAGACGCCAGACCACGGACGGCAGGGAATAGTGGGCGCCCATGCCATCAATCAGCACCCTCACCTTGACGCCCCGTTTGACTGCAGCCGCCAGGGCATCCACCAGCGGCTTGCCGGCAGCGTCATTGCCAAAAATATAGGTCACCAGATAGATGCTCTCACTGGCGCCGTTAATCGCGTCCAGCATGGCCTGATAGGTCTGCGGCGCATCCAGCAGTGCCAGCTCGTTGCCATCCGTGAGCGGCAAATGGGTCAGGCGCCCTACCAGCCGGCTGAGCACCTGCAGGTGCGGCACCGTAGGCACCGCTTCTGCCGCCACCCGCCAGCCATCATCACTGTCGATCAGCCCGCCGGTGAGCTGTCGGGCGCGACGCTGGATACGGTTGACCCCCAACATGAAATACAGTACCGCGCCGACCACCGGCACCAGCCACACCAGCCCGGTCCAGGCCGCTGCCGCCCGCGCATCGCGCTTGTTCTGGGCCACATGGGCAGTCACATAGATCGCCAGGGAAAGACTGATGGCAGCGGCAATATAGGGCCAGAACGGCTCCAGCACTGCCAGCCCCTGCTGATAACGGCTTTTCCAGAATGTCAGATCCAAAGGTTTTCCGCTCCTTGCCTACCCTTGGCCTGGCAACCCAAACCGCCCCAGGCCGACAATAATGGATCAACATAGCATATCCCCTACAGCCCCGTGGATTGCCACAAAAACCAGTCAGATCAACGGCTTTGCGCTTTGCAGCCCAAGTCACTAAAATACGCCCTCTTTTTTTGGGACAACCACAGCCGCCACGCGCTGTACGTCCTCCCCGACAAGGCTGGGAGACGTGGGTCCCGGGTCCTCAGCGCCGACCATGATCGGCGCACGTTAACGGGCATTAGGCCCAACTCAGCGTCAGCTGCCGCTGGCCATCTGTAGTACCGAATACAAATCCCGCTGGTGTAGGCAACCAGTGTACCGGTATTGGCGATTCCGTCGTCATGCCGGCGCATGATGAGGAGCGATACCATGCCCGAAACCAATGCCGTCATTCCGCTGCATCAGAGCACGGAACCGCAGTTTGATGAACCGCGCCGTTTTAAGGTATTCACCGCGCGTCAGCTCGACAAGATCGAGCCACTCAAACGGCTGGACGACGAGACCCGCTTTGCCATGGAAGTCGTTGCCAATGTGCTGCCTTTCCGGGTCAACGAATACGTCATCGACGAACTGATCGACTGGGACAAGGTGCCCAACGATCCCATCTACCAGCTCACCTTCCCGCAGAAAGGTATGCTGGCCCCGGAACACTTCGACAAGGTGGCCGAGGCCATGCGCGGTGGCGACAAGGCGGAAATCAAGGCCGCCATCGCCGAGGTTCGTGAAGCCCTGAACCCACACCCCGCTGGGCAGATGGAACACAACATGCCGGAAGTGGACGGCGAGAAGATCGACGGCGTCCAGCACAAGTACAACGAAACCGTGCTGTTCTTCCCCAGCCAGGGGCAGGTGTGCCACAGCTACTGCACCTTCTGCTTCCGCTGGGCCCAGTTCATTGGTGACAACGATCTGAAGATTGCCACCAAGGAGGCCGGCCAGCTCAAGAAGTACATCCAGGCGCACCCGGAAATCACCGATGTGTTGATCACCGGCGGCGACCCGCTGGTGATGAAGACCAAGAACCTGCGCGCCCATATCGAACCGCTGCTGGAACTGGAACAGATCCGCACCATTCGCATCGGTTCCAAGGCGCTGACCTTCTGGCCGCAGCGTGTCGTGTCCGACGACGATGCCCAGGACCTGCTGGACCTGTTTCAGGAAGTGCAGACCAGTGGCAAACACCTGGCACTGATGGCGCATTACAACCACTGGCAGGAACTGGAAACGGACATCGCCCGGGAAGCCGTGCGCCGTGTGCGTGCCACCGGCGCCGTGATCCGTGCTCAGGGGCCGCTGTTGGCCCACATCAACGACAACGCCGACGACTGGGCTCGCCTGTGGCAGACCCAGGTAGAGCTGGGCATCATCCCCTACTACATGTTTGTGGAACGGGACACCGGTGCACGTCGTTACTTTGAAGTGCCGCTGGCCAAGGCCTGGAACATCTACCGCGATGCCATGAAACAGGTATCCGGTATCGCCCGTACCGCCCGTGGCCCGAGCATGTCCAGCCACCCAGGCAAGGTGGAAATCCAGGGCGTCACTGAAATCAACGGCGAGAAAGTGTTTGCCCTGCGCTTCATCCAGGGGCGTAACCATGACTGGGTACAGCGCCCCTTCTTCGCCAAGTACAACGAAGAGGCCACCTGGCTCAACCATCTGGAACCGGCCTTCGGCGAAGACAAGTTCTTCTTCGAAGACGAGCTGGCGGAAATGGAAAGCGAGTGAATCCAGTGAATAGTTAACAATAAACAGTTAACAGCTCGCGAAACTGGCTTTCCTGTTTTGCAACGCAAGAGGCCGCGCCCGATGTCCGGGCGCGGCCTCTTGCGTTTACAACAGCACGACACTCCAACCGCGTCGCTATTCACTGTTAACTCTTAACTGTTCACTGCGTGTGGACCGGCACCAACCCGATCAGCAAGGAAGGCGCCAAGGTAGCCGGCACAACCGAGACCGTGACCGACGGGCTGGGCAATGAAGCCGAACTGACCTACAACGCAGACGGCTCCATCACCGTGGTGGCCGCCCAGGAAAGCTACACCCTGATCAAGCAGGGTGATCAGGTCATCAAAGTGCAGGACGACAAACGCGAAGTGCTTGGCTCCGTGATGATGTAACCCTAGCCCAAGCGACATCGCAGAGGGCATGAAAACCCGGGTTGCGAGTTACGAGTCGCGAGAAGCGAAATGCAAAACCGATTTTGTCTTCTCGCTTCTCGCTTCTCGCTTCTCGCTTCTCGCTTCTCGTAACTCGTAACTCGTAACTCGTAACTCGTAACTCGTAACTCGTAACCACAAGTGACCTTCCATTCCACCGCTACAACAACCGCGACAAGGTCACCAGTGCCTGCTCCACCCGGTTATCCCACTTCACCGCGCAGTTCAGCCGCAAACAGTTGGCGAATTTTCCGGAGGCGGAAAACAGCGAGCCCGGAGCAAAACTCACCCCGGCTTCCAGCGCTTTTTCCATCAGCTCGGTGGTATCCACTTCCCCCGGCAACTCCACCCACAACACGAACCCACCCGCAGGCCGGCTCACCCGGGTCTGTTGCGGAAACAACTGCGTCACCCGCTCGGTCATTCTTGCCACACCCCGGGCGTGCTCACCGCACAGCTGACGCAGGAACCGGTCGTAATGGCCACGCTCCAGATAACGGGCCAGCACCAGCTGTGATGGCGTGGCCACCGATACCGTATTGATGAATTGCAGATACTGGGCCTTTTCCCGATGACGCTCCGGGGTCACCAACCAGCCCACCCGCAAACCCGCAGACAGGGTTTTCGACGAGGACGAGCAGTAATACACCAGACCATTGCGATCCCAGCTTTTCACTGGCCGTGGTCGCGGCCCGCTCAGCGGCAAATCCCCGTAGATATCATCTTCTACCAGCGGCACCTTGTGCTTTGACAACAGTGCCAGTAGCGCCTGTTTGCGCGTATCGGAAAGCTGCACCCCGAGTGGGTTGGAAAAATTCGACACCACCACGCAGGCCGATACTTTCCAGCGATCCAGCGCCAGGGTCAGGGCCTCCAGGGAAATCCCCTCCTCGGGATCGGTGGGGATTTCCAATGCCTTGAGGCCCAGCGAATCGATCACCTGCAACAGGCCATAATAGGTCGGCGACTCAATCGCCACGGTGTCGCCGGGTTGGGTGGTCAGCTTGAGCGCGATGGCCACGGATTCCTGGCAGCTATTGGTAATCAGCACATCTTCCGGGCTGACCTCGCACTGCAACCCCGCCAGCCGCCGGGCAACCTGGGTACACAACTCCGGGGCCCCGGGCGGGAAAGCGTAGCCAACGCAGCGCCGGCGTTCCTCACGCAGCACGCTGTGAAACATCCTTTCCATGGTTGCCACCGGCATATACTCCGGCGCCGGCACCGCCGCCCCCAGGTTCACCACCGACGGGTTATTCACATTCTGCAGTATCTGCAGCACCCGCTCCTGACCGGTAATCCGGCGTGGGCGCCGGCTTGCCGTGGTCACCCGGGGAGCCTCGCGCACCACCGGCGGCTGTCGTACGTAGTAACCGGATCGGGGGCGCGCTTCCAGCACGCCGCGCTGCTCCAGTTCCCGACAGGCATTCACCGCCGTGGACACACTGACCTGCTGCTGCTCCGCCAGCACCCGCACCCCGGGCAGACGACTGCCCACCGGATACACCTGATCACGAATCAGGACCTGCAGGCGGTCAGCCAGACTTTGATACAAGGTCATGGGAAGGAATCCGATACAGTTTTTAGCATAACAAACGGTACAGATTACCATTCTTACAATCTGTACCGCTTCAATTTAATATTGTTATATCTGTATCGATAAAGCCTGTCCACCTAGTCTACCCAGAGGCTCCTTCGCGTCATGCACAAAACCTGGGGTAACGGACATGCACATCGCCATACTGACCTTTCAAGGCTTCAACGAACTGGACTCTCTGGTAGCACTAGCCGTGCTAAACCGCATTCGAAAATCGGATTGGCACGTCACGCTTTGCAGCCCTGAACGCAGTGTCACCTCAATGAATGGCGTGACGGTGCAGGGGCAATCAACACTCGACCAAATCCCTGGTGCTGACGCAGTCATCGTCGGCAGTGGCGTCAAAACGCGCGAGATCGCCAACGACCCAGCCATCATCTCGACATTGCGCCTGGACCCTACCCGACAGCTGATCGCCGCACAGTGCTCTGGCGCGCTAATTCTCGCCCGGCTCGGTCTGCTCGCCAACGTGCCGGCCTGCACCGACCTCACCAGTAAACCCTGGGTTCAGGACGCTGGCGTGGAGGTACTCGACCAGCCTTTTTACGCCTCCGGCAACATCGCCACCGCAGGGGGCTGCCTCGCATCGCCCTATCTTGCCGCCTGGATTATCGCCCGCACCGAGGGCGAAGACGCTGCAAGAAACGCACTGCACTACGTTGCTCCGGTTGGCGAAAAAGATGAGTACGTTGCCAGGGCCATAAACAACATCGCACCGTATTTGCCGAAAAAAAATACCGCCCCGGAACCCACTTGCGAGAAAGGACTATCATCATGGTAACGGAACAGTTGGTGGCACTTATCGGCTTTGTCGCCGTGATGACCGGCACCCCCGGCCCCAACAACCTGATGCTTATGGCGTCCGGTGCCAACGCAGGTTTCCGCCGCTCCCTGCCCCACATTCTGGGCATCGCCATCGGCTGTCAGGTAATACTGCTATGCGTAGCGCTGGGACTCGGCCAGCTACTCACCCGCTTCCCGCAAGCCGTCACCGCACTGCGCGTGGGCGGTGCCTTGTACCTGCTTTATCTGGCCTGGCAGCTGGTTCGCACCCGCAACCTGAAAAGTGATCGCTACAACGCCAAACCGCTGACCTTCATACAGGCCGCCCTGTTTCAGTGGGTCAATCCCAAGGCATGGATGATGATTCTCACTGGTGTGGCCACCTTTACCCAGCCACAGAACTTTACCCTTAGCGCGGCAATCGTTGCTGGTACCTTTCTGATCGTCGGGTTGCCGCTGATCAGTAGCTGGAACCTGTTTGGTGCGGCCCTGAAAAACTGGCTGCAGGAAGGGCAACGCCTTCGAGGGTTCAACCGTGCCATGGCTATTCTGCTAGTGGCGTCCCTGTATCCCACCTTCGGTATCCAGCCCAGCCTGGCCGGCGAAGCCGAATCCAGACCCGCGCAGGAAAAGCCGCAAGCACCCCCGAAGCGGGAACGCCTGAACTGGTGGATGAGTGTGCTGTAACGGGGAAAACGAATAATCAATATCGAGTCGCGAGGTTCGAGAAGCGAAAGTCAAAATCCATAACGGTCCCGGTTTTCGCAACTCGCGTCTTTCAACGCTCCCTTGTCGTGCCGGCCCTTCCTCCATCCCCCCGTCTCCCTTAGTCTTACCCCTTGGTATTCAACCCCAGGGATTTTTCATGCAAAACGGGCTGATGGTGCTGCACGGCAACCGTCTGGAAACTCTCACCGAGCTGGTGGCCGACTGGCTGCAGCGCGAGCCGCTGTCACCACTGGAAACGGAAACCTTTCTGGTGCAGTCCAACGGCATGGCCCAGTGGCTGAAACTGCAACTGGCGGATGCGTTGGGGATCAGCGCCGGCTTCCAGTTCCAGATGCCGGCCCGGTTCCTGTGGGGGGCCTACCGCACCGTGCTCGGCGAAGACCAAGTACCGCGTACTTCACCATTCGACAAATCCCGCTTGCTATGGCGGCTGTACCGGCTGCTGCCAGCCTTGCTCAATCACGAGCACTTCGGTCCCCTGCGCCACTTTCTGGCCGACGATGTGGATGGCCGCAAACGTCACCAGCTGGCCGAACGACTGGCAGATCTGTTCGATGCCTACCAAATGTATCGGGCAGACTGGCTGGCGGATTGGGAAAGCGGTAACGATCGCCTGCGCAAAGCGCAGGATCGCGACGCCTTTGACGATTTCCCCACCAGCCAGTTATGGCAGGCACATCTGTGGCGCGCCCTGCTGGCGGACATGGATGACAACAAACAAGGCCTCAGCCGCAGCGCCATCCACTGGGATTTCATGGCCGCACTCACTCTACAACAGGAACAGGGCACGCCACCGCCAGGCCTGCCACGCCGGCTGATCATCTTCGGCATCAGCGCGCTGCCCCAACAGGCCCTGGAAGCCTTGGCCGCGCTCAGCCAGCACTGCCAGATTCTGATGCTGGTTCAGAACCCCTGCCAGCATTACTGGGCGGATATCGTCGAAGACAAACAGCTACTGCGCCGCCAGCTGGACAACCGCAAACGCCACCTGACCGCCCTGCCGGAAAACCGCGTTAACCCGCTGCTCGCCGCCTGGGGCAAACAGGGGCGGGACTTTATTGGCCTGCTCTACGACCATGACGACCCGGACAGTTATCGCAGCGCCTTCCAGAACCAGATCGATCTGTTTGAGCCCATCCACGGGCAAAGCCTGCTGCAACAGTTGCAGCAGGACATTCTCGATCTGGAACCTCTCCCAGCACCGGACCAGCGTCCGCCCCTGGAAGTGGACAGCTCCCTGCATTTTCGCATCGGCCACAGCGCCCAGCGGGAAGTGGAAATTCTCCAGGATGAACTGCTGGATCGTTTCAGTAACGACCCAAGCCTGCAGCCGCGCGATGTAATCGTGATGGTGCCGGACATTGAAGCCTATGCGCCGCACATCGATGCCGTGTTCGGTCGGCTGGAACGGGACGACCCGCGCTATCTGCCCTACACCCTCAGCGACCGCAGTGCCGGTGCCGCCTCCCCCCTGGCTCAGGCAGTGGAATCCCTGCTGCACCTACCCCAGTGGCGCTTCACCGCCACCGACATTCTCGACCTGCTGGATGTGCCCGCCGTGCGCGAACGCTTCGGCATCGACGAAGGCGACCTGCCGCAACTGGCCCGCTGGATCGACCAGGCGCGCATTCGCTGGGGCCTCAACAGCCAGCAACGCAAGACCCTGGACGTGCCCGGTTTCGAACAGAACAGCTGGGCCTTCGGCCTGAAACGGATGCTGGCCGGCTACCTGCTCGGCGACGGCCCGGCCTGGATGGGCATCGAACCCCTGGACGAAGTAGCCGGCCTGGGCGCAGAGCTGGCCGGGCGACTGTCCCGTCTCCTCGACACCCTGGAACATCACTGGCAGCAAAGCCGTGAGGACGTCAGCGCCAGGGAGTGGCAACAACGCTTCACCCAGTTACTGGATGATCTATTCGCCCCGGTGGACGAAACGGACCAAACCCTGGATGCGGGCCTGCGCGACGCCCTTAACGACTGGCTGGCCGCCTGCGCCGAAGCCGACTTCGACAGCCCCTTGCCACTCACCGTGGCCCGCCGCCCCCTGCTCGATGCCCTCAACGCGGAAAGCCTGTCGCAACGGTTCATGGCCGGGCGTATCAACGTCTGCACCCTGATGCCCATGCGTGCCATCCCCTTCCGCCATGTCTGCCTGCTAGGCATGAAGGACGGCGACTACCCGCGTCAGCAGCAGCCCATGGATTTCGATTTGATGCGCCAGTGGGGTAACTATCGTCCCGGCGACCGATCCCGCCGCGACGACGATCGTTACCTGTTTCTGGAAGCCCTACTCAGTGCCCGCGACAGCCTCTACATCAGCTGGACCGGCCGCAACGTGCGCGACAACAGCGAACGTCCGCCCTCGGTGCTGGTGGCGCAACTGCGCGACCATATCAACCAGCGCTGGCACGCCGACCAGGGCGAACCGGTGGATGCCCTCACCGTGGCCCACCCGCTGCAACCGTTCAGCGCCCGCTACTTCTTCCACCCTGAGCAGGATGCAGCCAACGACATCCAGCTAAACGAGTCCCTACACACCTATGCCAACGAATGGCGCGCCCTCCACGATGGCCTGGCGCACAAGGTCAGCAATGACCAACCCCTGCCGCCACTGGAAAACGATGAGCCGATTACCTGCGCCGCTCTAGGCCGCTTTCTCAAGCAACCGGTGGCGCATTTTTTCGAGCAACGCCTAAAGGCCCGCCTGAAACAGCAACGCCAGGTACTGGACGACAGCGAACCCTTTTCCTTCGATGGCCTGCAACGTTTCCAGTTACAGGACCAGTTGCTCAGTGAAGCCCTGCGCGCCGGTCCCGAGCATGCTGGCGACGCCATGGCCCACACTCTGGATCGCCTGGCCGGCAGCGGCGATCTGCCCCTGGCACCCTTTGACGAAGGCAGCCGCGACAGCCTGCTGATGCCCCTGTCGCAGCCACTGGAGCAGTACTTTGCCCTGCTGGCCGAGTGCGGCGCCCCGCAACCGCAACAGGAAATCCGCCTTAACGCCGGCCCGCTGCAGATCGAAGACTGGCTCACCGACCTGCGTGGCTCCGTAGCGAATAGCCAGCGCCTGGTGCTGCACACCGGCAAGCTGAAGGAGCGCTTCGACAAACTCACCCGGGACTGGACCCTGCATCTGGCCGCCTGCGCCGCCGGGCATCCGCTGACCACGCATATCCAGGGTCAGGATGGCCGCATCACTCTGCCGCACCTGAACCGCAGCGACGCTCAGCACTGCCTGGACCAACTGGGCCATGCCTGGCAACAGGCCCTGTGCGAACCGTTACCCATCGCCTGCGCCACCGCCTTCGCCTGGCTGAAAGGGGAGGAAAAAGACAACGGCGACAACGAGGCCCGCAAGGTGTTCGAATCCGGTTTCATGCACACCGGCGAACAGGACAAGGAACCGGCCATTGCCCGCGCCTGGGCCAACTTCGATGACATGCTGGCTTTCCGACACGGCGACGACAGCGCCTTCGCCTACTGGACCGAGCAACTCTATGCCCCGCTCTATCAACATGCGCAATGGAGAGAACATGGTGATAGTTAGCCTTTTATTACTTACGTTTCGGCGTTCTTTTGGCACAGAGTCCGGGCGAATTGAGCCTTCTGTGCTTACGCTGCTTCGTAGCTTCACCCTCTCCCTGTCCCTTACTCGCTCTGCTCGCCCTTTCGGGCCAGCCTGCGGCTGTTCTGCGTTGCACTGGTCCCCTCAAGGGAGAGGGGACCGTTCAGAAAGACCTGGAGTAACGTCCGTGTTCTCAGTCCTGAGAAGCGCTCTCTATTGGGTCCCCTCTCCCCTTGCGGGAGAGGGACAGGGAGAGGGGGGCATTGCATGACCGATACTCGTCCGCTCCCGATCACCTTTCCGCTGCACGGCACCCGGCTGATCGAAGCCAGCGCCGGCACTGGCAAGACCTTTACCCTGGCCGCGCTTTATCTGCGTCTGGTGCTCGGTCATGGCGACGACAATGCCTTCTCGCGCCCGCTGCTGCCGCCGGAAATTCTGGTGGTGACCTTCACCGAAGCGGCCACGGAAGAACTGCGCGAACGAATCCGCGACCGCCTGGCCGATGCCGCGCGCGTCTTTGCCGATGCCAATGCCGACGCCGACGACCCGGTGCTGGCCGAATTGCTCCATGACTACAGCGACCCGGACGACCGGGCCCGTTGCGCCCAGCGTCTGGATGCCGCCGCCCAGTGGATGGACGAAGCCGCCATCTACACCATCCACGGCTTCTGTAATCGCATGCTCAAACAGCATGCCTTCGATTCCGGCAGCCTGTTCAGCCTGGAATTGCAGGAAGACGCCAGCGACGAACAGCAGATGGCAGCGCGGGATTACTGGCGCTCGGTGATTGCCACTTTCCCGGTCAGCGCCGCCAATGCCCTGCAAAGCGACAACCTGGGCAACCCGGACGCCCTGCTGGACGCCTGCCGCCCTCTGCTCGGTTTGAAAGAAGCCGACCCGGAGGCACTCCCGCAAAGCGTCAAACACTGGCTCACACAAACCGGCCCGCAAGCCGACAAGGATCAACAAGCCCGCCAGCAACTGGCCGACGAACTGCCGGACTTTCTCGAATGGGTGCGCGCCGCCCGCGACAATAAATGGCTTAACGGCAATAGCTACCGCACCACCAGCCTGCCCGGCATGTTGCAGACCCTGCAGCGCTACGCCAACGGCGAACGACTCAACGACAAGGCCTACGACACCCTGGCGAAGTTTTCCCATGAAGGCATGAAGCTCACCAAGGCCGGCCTGGATCACCGCCCGGACTTTGCCTTCTGCCAGCAGCTGGATGCAGTCATGGAAGGCCGGGCAAACACGCAATTGCCCCGCACCGATCTGCTAGCCCATGCCGCCGCCTGGATCGACCGGCGCGTGGACCAGGTCCGTCGCCAGACCGCCACCATGGGCTTCGACGACATGCTCAGCCGCCTGCACGATGCCTTGAAAGGCGGCAACGGCGAACGCCTGGCCCAGGTTATCCGTGACCAGTTTCCAGTGGCGCTGATTGACGAATTCCAGGATACCGACCCCACCCAGTACGGGATTTTTTCCGCACTTTACGAAGGGCAAAAAGACACTGGCTGGTTCATGATCGGTGACCCCAAGCAGGCCATCTATGCCTTCCGTGGCGCCGACGTTTTCACCTACCTGAAAGCCCGTCGGGCCACCGCAGGCAACCACTACACCCTGGATAAAAACTTCCGCAGCGCCGACGCCATGGTCAACGCGGTGAACCATCTGTTCACCTACAGCCAGAATACCTTTGGCGATGTGTTCATGATGGACAACGCCATTCCCTTTGAAGCGGTTAAGGCCAACGGCCGCAAGGACATTCTGTTAGTCGATAAGAAAGAAAAGTCCGGCATTACCCTGTGGGTGGACGAACAGGAAAAACCGGTGAGCGCAGGCCAATACCGGGACGAGCAGGCGGCACGCTGCGCCAGTGAAATTGCCCATCTACTGAACGGTGCCGTCAACGGCGTCACCGGTTTCCAGAAAGCCGACACCTTCCGGCCCCTGCATCCCAACGATATTGCCATCCTGGTACGCGATCGCACCGAAGCCAAAGCCATCCGCGATGCACTGATGGAACGCCGAGTACGCAGCGTTTATCTGTCCGATCAGGATTCCGTGTTTGCCCAGTCCGAAGCCCATGACCTGCTGCTGATCCTGCACGCCTGCGCCACCCCGGAATCCGATACCCGCGTGCGTAGCGCTCTGGCCTGCGCAGTGCTGGACCTGGCCTACGCGGAACTGGATGCCCTCAATCAGGATGAAGTGCGCTGGGAAGAAACCGTGGAGCAGTTTCACGGTTATCGCCAGCAATGGCAGACCCAGGGCGTGCTGCCCATGTTGCGCAGCCTGCTGATGGATTTTCATGTACCCGCCCGCCTCAGCCAGAGCCTGGACGGCGAACGCGCCCTGACCAACCTGCTGCACCTGGCCGAACTGTTGCAGCAGGCCGCCACCCAATTGGATGGCGAACAGTCATTGATCCGTTATCTGGAAGACACGGTTGAGCAAGGCCGCGGCAGCAGCAAGGAAAGTATCCTGCGCCTGGAAAGTGACGACGACCGGGTCAAAGTGATCACTATCCACAAATCCAAGGGGCTGGAATACCCGCTGGTGTACCTGCCCTTTATCTGCAGCTTCCGCCCGGCGGACAAGAACAAGCCGCCGCTGCGCTACCACGAGAACGATCATCTCAATGTGTCGCTGGAACCGGACGACAACGTGGAGAACAAGGCGGATCACGAACGGCTCGCCGAAGACATGCGCCTGCTCTATGTGGCCCTGACCCGCGCCTGCCACACCTGCACCCTGGGGCTGGCCCCCTACATCAAGGGCCGAGGCAAACAGAACCAGTTAGAGAAAAGCGCCATCGGCCGTTTGCTGTTCGGCACTGGTGTGGCCAACGACGGCCTGCGTACCGCGCTGACTCCGGTGGCCAACGATGCGGTCAACATCATTCAGGCACCAGACAGCAACGCGGAATGCTATCAACCCAAAGCCGAAGCGCGGAACCTGCGTACGCCGCTGATTCCTGTGGCGCGACAACGGCAACCCTGGTGGATTGCCAGCTACAGTGCGCTCAAACAGGTACAGGAAACCCTGGCCCCGGCGGACCCGCGCGGCGATCAACTGGCCGAGCAGCAGGACGACACTGTTATCGATAACGCCGAACCGCTGCCGGATACCATCCACGCTTTTCCCCGTGGCGCCGCACCCGGCACCCTGCTCCACGATGTACTCGAGCAGGCCGCCAACCAGCGCTTCACTGAGACCCTGGCCGACCCCGCCGAGTTTGAAACCAGCGTGGACGAAAAACTGCAGGCCCGGGGCTGGCAGGAGTACACCGAGGTGATCCGTCACTGGTGGAAGCAGGCGGTCACCACTGCCCTGCCGCTGAAACACGACCAGATCGCCCTCAATACCCTGCACACCTATGTGCCGGAACTGGAATTTCTGTTCCCCGCCCACCAGGTGAAAGTGGCAGAGATGGACACCCTGATCCGCCAGCACATTCACCCACAGCATCCGCGCCCGCGACTGGAAGCCGATACCCTCAACGGCATGCTCAAGGGCTTTATCGATCTGGTGTTCGAACACGACGGCAAATACTACGTGCTCGACTACAAATCCAATTGGCTGGGCGTGGATGACAGCGCCTACACCCTGGACGCCATGACCGATGCGGTGCTGGAAAAACGCTATGAAGTGCAATACGTCCTTTACCTGCTGGCCCTGCACCGCCTGCTGAAAAGCCGCCTGCCGGACTATGATCCCGACCAGCACCTGGGCGGCGCCGTCTATGTGTTCCTGCGCGGCTTGCAAGGCCCAGCGGCAGGAACGGTGTTTGATCGACCGGATACAGGGTTGATTGAAACGCTGGATGCGATGTTTGGGGGAAAGATATGAGCTATGAGCTGCGAGCCACTAGCTGCGAGACGCGTGACAGGCAATCTTTTAGGAGTAGGTCGTGCTCGCGAAACAACATTGCTGAATCACTACAGCCCCCTTTGTTCTATGGCCTCTTTTTTCTCAGGTTTTCATCTGGCAGCTCGCAGCTAGTAGCTCGAAGCTGCCCTTCCCGGAGGGCTTCTCATGCAATCTGACCTGTTCTCCGCCCTCACCTGGGAAGACGCTCTTATCCTGCTGCGCGACAACAATCTGCTGCGCGATCTGGACGTGGCCATTGCCCGCTTCCTCAACCAGCAATGCCCACAGGCAAGCTACGAAGTGCTTCTGCTCGCCGCCTTCACCAGCAACCAACAGGCCAGCGGCCACCTTTGTCTGGATCTGAAAAACCGGGAACTGGCCACCCAGCTGTGGGGTACCAGCCCACCGCCGGAGCTGGTCACCCTACTGTCCGGCAAGCCCGACGACTGGCTGCATGATCTGCAACAGAGTCCACTGGTCAGTCAGAATGGCAGCACGCCGCTGGTGCTGGACGGTAGCCGCCTTTACCTGCGCCGCAACTGGGCCCGGGAAGTGTCTGTCGCCGAGGCCATCGGCCAGCGACTGGCCACTGTCAGCCCGCTGCCCGACGAGGGCCTGCGCGACGCCCTGGCCCGATTATTCCCCGGCGCCGACGGTCAGACCGACTGGCAACAGGTGGCCTGCGCCCTGGCCAGCCGCAGCGGTATCGGCATCATCACCGGCGGCCCCGGCACCGGCAAAACCACCACCGTGGTACGCCTGCTGGGGCTGCTGCAAAGCCTGGCCATGGCGAGCAACCAGCGCCTGCGTATTCGTCTCGCCGCGCCCACCGGCAAGGCGGCGGCGCGGCTCACCGAATCCATCGGCGAACAGGTGCAACAACTCGACGTGCAAACCGCGGTACGCGATGCCATCCCCACGGAAGTCACCACCCTGCACCGCCTGCTCGGCACCCGCCCGGACAGCCGTCACTTCCGTCACCACGCTGACAATCCGCTCCACGCGGATCTGGTGGTGGTGGACGAAGCCAGCATGATCGACATGGACATGATGGCCAGCCTGCTGGAAGCCCTGAGTCCGCACACCCGGCTGATTCTTCTCGGCGACAAGGACCAGCTGGCCAGCGTGGAAGCCGGCGCAGTGATGGGCGATTTGTGTCGCCATGCTCACCAAGGTCGCTATCAGCAAGGCACCATCGATTTCGTCAAAGACACCTGCGGCGCCGACATCAGCGATTACCGGGAAACCGAGCAAACCCCGGGCAACGCCCTGGCCCAGCAGACCGCCATGCTGCGTACCAACTGGCGCTCCAAGGACAGCCCCGGCATCGGCGAACTGGCCCGAGCGGTGAACGAGGAAAACCTGCCGCAGGTACGCAAGGCGTTTCAACAATACGGCGACAGTCTGCATCGGCACCCCCTGCGCAGCGATGGCCAGCAACTGGAAACCCTGCTGCTCAACGGCAGTGGCGATCACCCGGGTTTACGTGCGCTCTTTCAAGCGGTGGCAACGCCACCGGCACAACGGCAACAGTTCGATGCCTGGGCCACCGGACTGCTCAAGCAGCTCACCCATCAGCAACTGCTTAGCGGTCTGCGCAGCGGGCCGTTTGGGGTGGAACAACTGAACCAGCGCATCACTCGCCACCTGCAACAACAGGACCTGGCTCCAGAACGGGAATGGTATCCGGGCCGGCCGGTGATGATGACCCGCAACGATTATCAGCTGGGGTTAATGAACGGCGATGTGGGGCTGACCCTTCCATTACTTGAGGAAAAAAAGCGGGAAGACCGTAATGGCAAACAGGCGTTGCTGCTGCGCGTCGCCTTCCAGTTGCCGGACGGTCGCATCAAGTGGGTATTGCCCAGCCGCCTGGACGGGGTGGAAACCGTCTATGCCATGACGGTGCACAAGTCCCAGGGCTCGGAATTCCGGCATACCCTGCTGGTGCTACCGGACGCCCCCCATCCGCTACTCACCCGGGAACTGATCTACACCGCCGTCACCCGCGCCCGTGACCGTTTCACCCTGCTGGAATTCGGCAAACCGGCGGTGCTAGACAGCGCCGTCAAGAAACGCACCTGGCGGGCATCGGGGTTGGCAGAGCGGCTTTTTAAATAGATTGTAGGAGCTATGCTTGCATGGCGAACCGCGAAGCGGGGGGGCTGATAACATCAGACGTCGCTAGTGCCTTTGGCGAAATCGGGAGAATATTGCGCCGTTTTTTTCCTCGCTAAGGCTCGGTTCGCATGTCGTAGATCCCCTGGGGGGACAAGCATAGCTCCTACGAAAAAATCGCTTAGTGGAAAAGTGGGAAGTAAAATTCACCAACGACCATAAAAAAACGGGATGCCGAAGCATCCCGTTTTTTGTTTCCCGAATCGCGCGGTTATTTGAACTGCGCTTCTTTCTCTTCGGTTTCCACGATGATATCCGCACGGCGGTTCTTGGCGCGGCCTTCGCGGGTACTGTTGTCCGCTACCGGCTTGCTCTCACCAAAGCCTTCCGTGCTGATCCGCTCACCGCTGACTTTGAAATCTTTCATCAGACGGTCCTTCACGGACTGGGCACGACGCTCGGACAAGCCTTGGTTGTACTCCGCCGGGCCGGTGCTGTCAGCATGGCCTTCCACACGGATATGGCCTTGCTCACCGCCGTTCAGTCGCTCAGCCACGCCACGGATTTCATCAGAGAATTGACCCTGAATGGTGTCGCGGTCGAAGCCAAAGTAGATCACCGAGGTTTCTCGCTGCTCCAGGCTTTCATAAACCTGACAGCCATCCGCATCGACAACCGCACCAGACGCGGTGTTCGGGCAACGATCGCGGTCGTCATTGACGCCGTCACCATCGCTGTCACCGGTTACCACTTCCGCCGGGGTTGCCGGCACCACTTCCTCTTCGGCACTGTCATCGCTGTCGTTGCTGATACCGAACGCCAGGTTCAGGCCCGCATAGACTTGGCCTTCCCAGTACTCGCGGTCAGTGCTGTAAGCCTGGCGGGTACCCAGATCCAGAATCACATGCTTGAAGAACGCGCGCTGAACACCCAGCTCGACACCGGTCATCAACTCATCGTTTTCATCACTGTTGGTGTTGTTCAGGCTTTCGATCAGCTGCTCGCCCACATTGATACCCGCGTAGGGTTCAAAGCCGAGAATGCCGGTATCGTTGAAATGATAACGACCACTGACGAAATAGTTGGTCATGTCCAGACGACGACCGGAGTCGTATTTGCTCTCCGCATCGCCTTCCACTTCGTCATACCACCCCTGGACAGACCAGTTGGGGTGAAAACGCCAGCCGAGCTGACCGCCATAAAAAGGGACATCATCCAGGCCATCGGAGCCATTACCGATCACATCGTTGTCGTAAAAATTGTAATAGCTGGCATGGCCACCAATATAGCCATAACGATCCGGAACATTTTCTCCGGCCATGGCGAGGGGGGAGATAAACAGCGGAATAGCCGCAGTAACGCGCAAAATAGTTTTCATGGCAGAGATCCTTTCCTGTTGCCCAGTAATTCTGTGGATTTAACCACCGGGACAAGGAACAAACAGCCACTATGCCGCGCTGACATGCGCAAATTTACTGAAATTTAACGACTCCCAGACCAAGGGTTTACATATAATTAAGTAATAACTATCAGTTGGAACGAAAGCTCCAATACTCTTCCTATAGAAATTTATTTTTATAAAAAACAGTGTGCCGGAATAGGTTTTTCGACACCTCTTCACGCCCTTTCGGTCGGGTGGATCAACTGCAGGTATTATCCACCAGCCCAGATCGACTCAAAATCCATCATAGTCACTTTGGTGGATTACACCTGCGGCTAATCCACCCAACGTCGACCCATCATTATTTGGTGACCCACTGGCCGTCCGGGGTTCTTACATAATCACCGGCATCGGTTTTATCGATGGCTTTCTGGCCGGCCAGGCGTGCGACCTGATCCAGGGTAATACCGTTCTGTTTGGCGATACGTTCATAGGCATCACGGCGTTTCTGGTTGATATCTGCCACCAGCTCCACCGCAGCCGGGGTCGCCTTGACCACACCCAGATAACCGTCCGGTTGTTCACCCACCATGCCCTGGCTTTTCGCCGCATCCAGATCCAGCGCAAACGCTGCCATGCTCAGCAGCAAGGTCAGGGTGGCAATCATGGTTTTTACTATCTTCATCGTTCCTACTCCTAAAACAGGTCGCTGTCTTCACTGAACAACTGATCGATATCTTTTTCCACCTTGAGGCGGATTTCATGATCGATCTTCACGTTCAGGTTGATGGTGATGGGCTCTTCCGGTGCTTTGAGTGCCACCGTCGGTGTGCAGGCGGGTAAAGTTACCGCCACCAGCAACAAACCCGGCGCGAGTGTTTTCATTGTGCTCTCTCCGTGCGCAGTTTCTCGGTGATGTCATCGCCAATGCGCAGGCTGCGCATCAGCACCAGCATGTTTTCCCGATGAGTATAGTTAAACACCACCGGCAGATTATTTCTTTGCGGATTGATGCCTTTAATGGTCACCGCTGCCTCCAGCCAACCGTCTTTGTCCATATTCATCCGGGCCTGGAAATCCGGGATGGTCAACACACTGAGACTTTCCAGGGCCAGTTTCACAGCCTGGTTGGAACTGGCCATGGACTGCACACTGGACGAGGGAGGAATACGCAATGACAGGGTTTCCTCATTGGCCAACCGTGCGCCTTCCACCACCAGAAAATCCCTGCCCAGTTGCAGGGGCACATAGCCACCAACGCGCCCATCCAGAAACACCGCCGGGGGTTTCTGCAGGGCAGCCACCTGCTCCAGATCAATACGGGTAATCACCACCGGCTGAGGGCGGGGTGACGGCCAGTCCAGTGCCGGCGCCCGCAGGGAACCACCGAGCAGATCGGCCTTGATATCGGAGAGCTGCCAGCGGGCCAGATCGCTGTCCACCCGCAGGGACAGGCCGGTGATCGGCGTGCCGATATCCAGAACCTTGGCCGTTACCGGTCCCTGACTCTTTAGAGACACCGCGCCATCACGATAGTGCCCTTCCATGGTTCCCTGAATACCCCGAGCCGTTACGCTGCCCCAGTCCACCCCGGTATCCGCCAGACTGAGCGTTCCCCGGGCAGACACGGTATCGCGCCACTGCCAGTTCCCCTTGCCGCTCAGGGTGCCCTGCTGTGGCGTCATCGCCAGGCCTTGCCCCATGGCCGGCATCAGCTGGCTGTCGAGGTGAAAACTGCCATGGAGAGCCTCCCCGCTCAGGGACGCGTCCGCCGTAAATTCGCTTTGCCAGTCGACAATCGTCAGCGTCGCCGTGGCCTTTTTGCCGGACAATCGCGCGCTGCCTTCCACCACCGGCAACCGCCAGCGGGCTGCCAGCAACCCGCCACTGTGCATTTTCACTCGCCCATTGGCTCCGGCGCTGCTCACCGTTACCGGCCCCCTGGCCGTCACAGTGAGCGGGCGCAGCAGCACCTGTTTCACCAGCCCTTCGCTAATGGTCAATCGACTGCCATCCGCCAGCACCACGGCACTATCTTTCAGGCGCCATGGCACCTGCAGGGAGGCATCGCCGCCCCGGTCATAGTCAGGGATAGAAGAAGTGGCAGACAACATGCCCTGCCAACCGTTGTCTGCCTGGCGGAAAGACAGGCTGCCATTGAGTGGATAACCGGCATAGCGACCTTTCACCGTGGCCTTGCCGCCGTAGGGTGCCCGGTGCAGCGAATCCAGCGGCAACCGAAAAGCCAGGTGATCGTCGCCATTACGAGCATCGAGGGTAATCGGCTTTCCCTCCAGCCCATCGCTGGCGGCCTGGCCCTGCCAGTGGCCATCCAGCCGGTACCCTTGCCAACGGCCCTGCAACGCCAACGCTCCCTGCCATTGCCAATGTTTGCCCTGCCACTGGAGCCGGCTGGGGCTGGCTTGCAGGCGCAGGTCTTGATAGCCCAGCACCACCGGCAACGCCGTGGCGCCTTCCAGCGTCATGGGCACGCTCAGAGGTTGCTGCCAACGGGCGGAAAGCTTTTCCGGCAACGTCAGGCTTGCCGGCGACAGGGTCAGCACGCGGTCCTGCCAGTGAAAGTCCACTTGCCCGTCCAGCTGCGGACCCTGCAGCGTCACCTGCCCGGCACCCTGCTCTACAGTGCTGTCATTACTGCTGGCAGAAACATGGACCTGCCCCTGTGGCCCTTGCAGTTGTAACTGTCCCCGAGCTTGCGACAGGGCGATGCCCTGCCCTTGCAACGATAACGGCTCCGGGATTGCCAGTTGCCATTGCCCATTGAGCGTCAACGGCTCCGTCAGGCTCATATCTGCCTGCCACTGCGCACCAGTGAAACTGGCCGTCATTGCCAGATCGGCTTTTTGCAGCTGAGATTGCAGGCCCGCGTCCTGCAGGGTTGCGCTCAGGGCGCCAGCGGGTTGTCCCTGCCACACACCATCGCCTTCAAGCTGCCATGTGCCCTGCCAGTCCGTGAGCCATTCATTCAACCCACCGTTGCCGTGCAACGACCACTGCCCGTCATCACGCTCATATTCCGCCTGCAGATGGCTTGCTGTGCTCTCCACCTTTACCGACCAGTGCTGTTGTTGCTGCCGGGCCGTTACCTGCAACGGTGGTGGCGTTACCTCACCCATGCCAGGCAACAGCAAGGTATCGATGGAAAGAGCAAAAGGGGGCGTCCACGGCAGGGAGTCCGGCATCACAACACTGTCATCGTCCGCGCCGCTGTCACAGGCCGTGACAGTGACCGTGCGCGTGTGGACGGTGAGAGGAAACAGATCGCGCAGAACCAGATCGTCACCGGCCAGGGGCGCACAATCGTCCGGCTGCCAGCGCCAATGGGCCAGGGTCAGGCCGTTGTCCCAGCCCGGTTTGCCCACACGCAGGCCCTGGCTATAAAGCCAGCCCGCGACCACCAGTGCCACAAGCAACACCAGCAGCAACGCATAACCAAGGCCTCGAAAAACAGGCGGAAAAAATCGAACCATAACGGTTAGAGCCAGCGCAGCGACAATGGTTCGATAGTGGTGGCTTGGCGGGGTTCTGGCAACTATCCGTTATTGCTAATAGCCCGGCTGCTGGGCGCTTTCTCGCAAAGCTAGGAGGCGTAGAGCAGCCGAAGGATCTCGCTTTGTAAACAACGGTCAAGTTTTTTGTGGGAAGTCATGCTTGCATGACGAATACGGCGGTAGCTGCAAGCAAAACCCTTCGTGATGCAAGCATCATCTCCCACAAAGAAACCGAACCAAAACCAGCTGTTGGACTCGCAAACCAACATAGAACCACCAGCGGGTAGCACTGGTTATCGGGAAGGCAATCCATCCATCACCGCCTGATGCAGCACCAGCGCCATGGCCGCCACGCGGCTGGTGGCGTCCACGGACAGGGTGGCGCCAGTGATGCCATCCACGTCGCCAGACAAGGTATCGTCATCCCTGAGCGTCATGCCCCGATACTGACGACGAAAAAATGCCTGATGCACTTCGCCGCCGCGGGGTTCCCGGTAGACCAGGATTTCCAGATCCACAATTCCTTCCGGCCCCACGGCCACGCCCACCGTCATGGGCATGTCCTTGCTTTTCTCGTCGATGATCCAGGCGCTGGTATCGTCAGTATGCCAATAGCGCAGGCGCAGGCCCCGGTAGGGGTGACCCAGCACCTTTGTCACTCGCTCGCGCAATTCGCCACGCAAGGGCAGCAACCCCGGTTGCGGTTCCTTGTCGGCGAATACCTGCTGCAGAAAATCCGGCTGACTGAGGTGGCGAATCTGCACCTCATAGGCCGGCAGCGTTGCGGCCAGCCCGAGCATCATCAGCAGTGCCATGACTCTTTTCATCAGTTAACCAACCGCTCCTTGTCCAGCAGCGCCTCGATCAGAAACTGGTTATAGGCCCCCACCCGCTCCCCTTCCAGGCGGGCATTGGCCTCATGATAAAGCGGGTTGCGCTCCAGCGTCTTGGGCAGCATCCACTGCGTCACCTTGGCGCCACTCATGATCCAGGCATTGTTGAACTTCTGCCACCAGCCATATTTCATTTCGAATTCATCACGAATACGCGGCGGCAAATTGGCGGCGGTAACCTGCTCCTGCACCCACAGCGGAAAGATCATCCAGATCGAACGCGGGTCGAACAGATCTTCCTTCAGACGAATGCCGTTTTCTTCCACGGTCAGCTGCGAGCTGGCCCACATGGCGCGGTTGTATGCCATGAAGGCGTTCCAGTCTTTCGGCAACGCCTGCTCCGGCACGCCGAACAGCATGGCGAACAGCTTGGTTTCTTCGTAGAACTGATCCTTCTCTGCCTGGGTCAGTTCGCCTTCCATCTTCTCGTACATGTAGGCCAGGGTTTCCCACAGGGTGGAATGCACCCAGATCATGGCCGATGCTTCGTTGGCCCGGTATTCACTGCCCCGTTTGAAGGCCCCGGAATCCACCGGCACTTCGCCTTCGATTTCTTCGTGGATATCGCGCACCTGATTGGCCGAAGTCATCACCTGAGGCATGCTGCCGAACACCATGGTGCCCACATGCTGGAAGGTGCGACGAGCGCGGCCCAACGGATCATCGCGCACCACCGAGTGTTCGTCGATACTGGCGGTCACCCAGGGGTGGGCCAGTTGCAGCAACAGGGCCCGGCCGGCACCGAAAGCACCGGGCATCGCCTCCCGCGACAGCTTCCACATCATCGAGTCCGGCCCGTACAGGCCCACTCGCGGGTCCGGCACCTTGCCGTGAACTTTTACCAGCTGTCGGCAGAATGCCGCCTTATCCACCCAGCGGGGAATAGGCGGGCTGCCATCGGCGGGGACCAGCAGGCGAACGGCATCCTGTGTCGCATTATCGGTTTCCGGCGCCGCCTCCAGCTCTGCGGCTGGCACAGACTGGCCACAGGGGTTGGTCAGGTAGGCGGTTTCCGCACGCACCATATCCAGCGTGAAGGACCCCTGCTCCCCTTTGAATTTCACTGTCTCTGGCAGCAGGTAATTCTGCACTGCCATATAGTCCTTGTAATCGATATCCCAACCGCCTTCCTCGATGCGATCCACCCGATCCAGGTCTTCCTGGTAGACCACCGCGTCAGCCGTGGCCGGCAGACCCCGCAGCCAGTAGGACAGATTGCCGGCACGAATATGCGCTTGCAGATGCTCGGCCACTTTCATGGCCTCCGCCCCACCGATCACATCCACGGTTTCACTGTCCAGCTCATAGACATTGCCATGAATGACGACCCGGGGTTCGCCCACCGGTTCATCCATGAGAATGGACAGGGCGTACTCCTCGCCGATCTGCCGGAAGGCAAAGTGGCTTTTGCTGACAGTACTGTCCGCCCGCAGAACAAAGCGCCCTTCCACTTGCCACTCGCGCATGTTTTCCGCCGATTCCGGCACGAAGTGGGAGGCCTTGAATGCCGAACAGCCCTGAAGCACCAGCAGCATGCCCAGCAGGATCATCGTGCTATGTTGTCGCGCTTTTACGGTCATGATCGTGACCCTTTATCGTTATTGGTATGGGTAAAAAATATCGCCAGCCTTTCCCGTAGGGTGCACTGAGCCTAAGGCGAACTGCACCACAAAGGCCTTGGATCGGTGCAGTTCGCCTTAGGCTCAGTGCACCCTACGTTTCAAGCTAGGCGGTTTGTCGTAACGCCTTCTTGTCGATCTTGCCCACCGAGGTGAGCGGAATGGCATCCAGGAAGAACACTTCTTTCGGCACCTTGTACGGCGACATGTTTTCCCGGCAGAAGCTGTCCAGTTCCGCCTTCAGATCGGTTTCGTTCTTGTCGCAATCCGCCGTGCGTTCCACGTAAAGCTGCACGATTTCGTTACCGGGCCGATTGCTGTCCGGACGACCCACCACGGCGCACATGCCCACCCAGGGCAGACTCTGCACCTTGCCTTCCACTTCCACGGAAAACACCTTGTAGCCACCGACAATCAACATGTCCTTGCTGCGATCACAGACGCGTACGAAGCCGTCTTCGTCCATGACACCGATATCACCAGTGTGCATCCAGCGCTTGCCGTCGATGTCCTGCAGGGCTTTTTCCGTGGCCTCCGGCATGGCCAGATAGCCCTGCATCACCTGGGGACCAGCCGCGATGATTTCGCCGGGTTCGCCCAGAGGCATTTCTTTACCCGTATCCACATCCACAATGCGCACCTCGGTACCCGGCAGCGGGATACCCACATGACCTTCCTTGAAGTGCGACGCCGGGTTCAGGGTGATTACCGGGCTGGTTTCGGTCATACCGTACACTTCACAAAACTTGCCTTTGCCGATGACACTTTCCAGCCGCTGCACTTCTTCTTTGGCAAACGGCGCCGCGCCGGAAATGGCCATGCGCAGGTCGCTGAAATCCAGGCCCTTGAAGGTCTCGTTGACACACAGCATCTGGTACAGCGCCGGCACTGCCGCCAGCACCGTTGGGGTGCGCGCTTTCATCTCGGCAACGAAGTGATCGATATCACGGGGGTCGGGAATCAGCAGAAACGTGGACGCCGTGCGCAGCGCATTGAACACCACTGCCGCGCCGCCGATATGAAACAGCGGAAACGCGGAAGCCACGGTTTCCTCGCCGATGCGATAGCCGTAAAAGACATTGGCCTGCAGGTTGTTCATGAACAGGTTGCGTGAGGTCAACCTGGCGCCCTTGGGCAGGCCGGTGGTGCCACCGGTGTACTGCAGGTACAGCACCTGGTCCATATCCACCCGCGTGTTCACCGGCTCCACGCTGGCCGGCAGGTGGTCGTGCAGGGAGATCACCTGCACGCCCTCGTGCGTCTCTTCCAGGGCCTCGCCCTGCCCGGTCATCAGATCCATGGGGCCGGACACGATCACCGTGCTCAAGCTATCCACCTTGCCCAGCACCGGCGGCACCGAGGTCTGCCAGAACGGCATCAACGTCAGCAGTATTTTTACCTGCGCATCATTAGCCTGATGGGTAATTTCCGGCGGCGTCATCAGCGGGGAAATGCTGGTGCTGACCATGCCCAGCCGGGCCGCCGCAATAAAGGCCACCACGTACTGGGGCGTGTTGGGCATCTGCAGGCCCAGCACATCGCCGGCGCTGGCTCCCTGAGCGGCAAACAGGCCGGCCATGCGATCAGCCAGATTATCCAGTTGCCGATAGGTGATCGCCTGGCCGAGAAACACCAGTGCTTCCCGTTCCGGAAATTGCTGCGCGAAGTCACGCACGTAGTCGGACAGGGTTTTCTCGGGCAAGTCCGGCAGGGAATGCCAGTCCACACCCAGAGAGGCATAAGTGGACAGCCAGGGGCGGTTATCCGATGTCATAGCGGGCACCTTCCGGAATCGTGCTGAGGTTATAGGCGTGGGGGTGACGCTCGGCGTCGCGGTAAGACTTGCGTGCCATGGGAATCAGCCGCAGCTTTTTCGGTGTCAGGGCGTGGAGAAAGCGATAGACACCACACCACGCACGGAACAGTCGCTGGTCGGTTTTACTCCAGGGGATATGGAATTTTTCCCGGAACTGATGCGGCAAGGTGGCGCGCAGGTTGAAACGCATAAAGCGGCCCATCACTGTCAGGATAAGACGCCAGGCCCCATCGGGAATGCGACTGCCCGGCGGCTTGGGGATTTCCAGATAATGTTCCGGGCGCATCAGGTCCTGAACCACCTCGCCCCACTCCAGGCGGTCGCGGATGATGCCGTGGAAATACGCCCAGTAGTCGCTTTCCGTGGCGGGCAGGTCTTGGTCGCGAATGCCCATCATCTTGCCCAGCTGCCGCCACTCCACAAACATGGCGCGACGCTGCTCTGCGGTGGGCGACTTGCCCAGCAATTCGTGCATGCGGATGGTGGCGTCGTAACCGGTGATATGCACCCAGCTATAGGCTTCCGGATCCAGGGCGAAGTACTTGTTGCCGTGCTTGTCCACGCCCTTGATGGTGCGGTGCAGGTCACGCAGCTTGATGCCCATTTCGATGGCTTTCTGCGGGCGCGCATAAACGATGGGCCAAAGCAGTTCGGTGGAACGCTTGGCGCGGCCCCAGGGGTCGGTCTTGTAGACCGAGTGCTCGCCCACCCCGGCGTCGATGATCGGGTGCGCCACCTGCAGCACGAAGGCCTGGGGGAGCATCAGATGAAACCGCCAGGAGCCAAAGTCCTGCCAGGTGTAGGAATCCGGCCCCAGGGGCTGGGGGATCTCGCGCTGTGTTTCGGTGGCCGTCTGTGTCATGGCAAATCCTGTCGATTGCATCCTCAATTGAGACAAATAGAAAAATACGTCTCAATAGGTCGGACAGACAAGAGCATCACACAGATTTCGCGTTTCTGTTTAGACCGTTTCGGTCAGGGCGAGGAAGAAAATGTCAGGGGGTCAGCAGCGGGCGCAGATAGTCATTGGCCCACTGGCGCACACCGGCCTCGTCGGCCGGGTTCATCACGCCATCCGGCGACAGCACCATGGACTGGGTCAGGCGCAGCATCAGCTCGGCCAAAGCCTCGGAAGATTGCTTGCGGATCGCGCCCTTCTCCTGCTCCTGATCCAGCATGCCGGCCATATATAACCGGAAAAACCCCATCATCTGCCACAGACGCTGGGTGAGAATCGGCAGAATGGTTTCCGGCTCGGAGGTAAGCAACCGCTGCAACAGCGGATGGTGATGGGCCCGGGTCACCGCCAGCACAAAGGATTCCAGCACCCGTTCCACGCCGTTGTCGATCTGTGCCAGTTCCTCTTCGATCCTGGCCAGCTGTAGCTGGCACTCACGCAGGATCACCACCTGGATCAACTGGTCCTTGTCGGCAAAACGGCGGTAGGCCGTGGCACGGCCAATACCCGCCTTGCTGGCCACATCTTCCATGGTGGTGCGGCGCAGGCCGAATTCCACGAACAGGGCCAGACCCGCATCGAGAATTTTCTCGTAGGTCTTGTCGCCTTCCGGCACCTGCAGGTTTTTCAGCAAGGTTTTCGACGCGGCCGCGTTACGTGACATTCAGACTCCCAGTGTGTCCCCGGTGGTGTTCATGGCTTATACCCCATGGCCACCGTGGTCGGCAAATTCATCGGCCCCGGTTGCTCCGTAGATGGTTTGTTCAAAATCCTTTTTTACCACAGAGGGCACAGAGTTCACTGAGGATGAACAGGCTTTCCTTTGCTGTGGGCGCCGGTCTGCGAATAGCGGTTTGCGCGGTTCGCTTGCGAGCAAGCTCCTACAACATGGCTAGAGCTGGTGTCAGAAGAAACCTTTTTTCTCAGTGTTCTCTGTGCCCTCTGTGGTCAAAATCCATTTACGCCGACCGGGCGATGGCCATCAGGTGCACATCCGAATTGCCGAACAGGCCATCCGCCGCCGTTACCCGCTTCACATAATGGCCCACGCCCAGCTCATCGGTCATGCCCATGCCGCCGTGAATCTGGATCGCTTCCTGGGCGATCTTGCGCCCGGCCCGGCCCAGCTGGGCCTTCATGGCATGCACAGCCTTGCCGGCATCATGGTGGCCTTCCACGGTTTTCAGGGTGGCGGCCAACAGCAGTGAGCGGGTCTGCTCCATGGCGATGAACATGTCCACCATACGGAACTGCAGCACCTGGAACTTGCCGATGGGCACGCCGAACTGCTGGCGGGTCTTGCTGTATTCCACCGTCTCGTTGAGCAACACGGACAGACTGCCCACGGACTCCGCCGACAGGGCCAGCAGGCCGTCATTAAGCACATCCCGGGCGATGGCATAGCCGCCGTTCAGTTCGCCAATGCGGGCAGCCTCCGGCAACGTGACCTGATGGAAACGGATCTCTGCCCCCTGGCGACCGTCCACGGTACGGTGTGGCACACGCTCCACGCCCGCCGCGTTGGCATCCACCAGAAACAGGCTCAGGCCATCCTGGTCACCGGGCTCACCGCCGGTGCGTGCCAGCACCACCAGCTGATCCGCCTGGTCACCATTCATGACGCAGCACTTGGTGCCGTTCAGCACCACCTCACTGCCTTGCACGTCCGCCTTCATGGCGGTGTTTTCCAGGGTGAATACCCGCTGGTACTCTTCCGCGGCAAAGGCCACCTGCAGCTTGCCTTCCAGCAAGGCCGGAATGGTTTGCGCCTGCTGGGCCGCGCTGGCCCGGCGCAGAAAGCCGCCGCCCAACACCACGGTGGCGATATAGGGCGCCATGATCAGGCCCTCACCCAGGGCTTCCAGCAACACCATGGTTTCCAGCGGCCCCATGCCCAAGCCGCCATGCTCTTCCTCAAACGGCACGGCCAGCCAGCCCAGATCGGCAAACTGCTGCCAGGTGGCCGCATCCAGTGGCATCAGTTTTTTATTCTGGCGATGTTTTTCCACATCACTGTTGTCGCGCACAAACCGCTTGGCGCTGTCCGCCAGCATTTGCTGTTCTTCACTCAACTGAAAATTCATCGTTGCTCTCCATTCCCGGGCAGCTGCCGGTTCTCACCGTTCAAGCCTTCACCATGCAAGCATGGTTTCCCACAAAACCTGACACCGCCGAGAGAGCTTGTGGGAAGTCATGCTCGCATGACGAATCCCGGCCCCTCGGTCACCCTCAAAGCCCCAACACGGCCTTGGCGATAATCCCGCGCTGCACTTCATTGGAGCCGCCATAAATGGAGCAGGCCCGCGAGTTCAGATAATGGGGCATGGCAGTGAGTGCATACTCCGGCCCGATCACAGGCTGTTCCTGGCCCGGCACCAGAGCCTGGGGCTGCCAGATGACACTCTGGCTACCCAGGGTTTCTATGCGCAACTCGGTAACGTTCTGCAGCAGCTCGGTGCCCAAGATCTTGCTCATGGACGACAGCGCGCCCGGGTCCTTACCCGCCGACAGGGCGGACTTGATACGCATCTCGGTGAATTCCAGTGCCAGCACATCCGCTTCCAGAGCGGCAAACTTGTGCTGCCATACCGGGTCTTTCGCCAGCGGGCCAAAGGCGGTCTGCTGCTTCTCGGCCATCAAGCGGATCTTTTCCAGCATCACGTTCAGGCCCGGCGCATATTCCTGGCCACCGCGCTCGAAGGTGAGCAGGTACTTGGCCACGGTCCAGCCATCATCTTCCTTACCCACCCGGTTCTTCTGCGGCACGCGCACATTGTCGAAGAACACCTGGCACTGCTCGCTGACTTCATCCAGGCCGACGATGGGCTCGATGGTGATACCCGGCAGATCCATGTCCAGCAGCAGAAAGGTGATGCCCTGCTGCGGTTTGCCATCGCGGTTGGTGCGCACCAACGCGAACATCTTGTTGGCGTAGTGGGCGTAGGTGGTCCAGATCTTGGTGCCGTTGAGGATGTAGTCGTCGCCATCCTTCTCGGCGAAGGTCTTCAGGGAGGCCAGGTCGGAACCGGCGCCGGGCTCGGAATAACCCTGGCACCAGAAGTGCTCGCCACTGAGAATCTTCGGCAGATACTCTTTCTGCTGTTCCTCGGTGCCACAGCCGATCAGGCAGGGGCCACACATGTGCAGGCCCATGGGAATCAGCGGCGGGGTTTCGGCCCGCACCAGTTCTTCAGCAAAGATGGCCCGCTGGGTCACGCTCCAGCCGGTGCCACCGAATTCCTTCGGCCAGTGCGGCGCCGCCCAGCCCTTGTCGTTGAGAATGCGCTGCCAAGCCATGGCTTCCTTCACCGGCGCAAACACCGAGGTCACCATCCTGCCCGCTTCCCGGATCTCCGGGGTCAGGCTCTCCTCCAGAAAGGTGCGCACCTCATCGCGAAACGCCTTCTCCTGCTCCGGCACCTGCAGATCCATACCCTACTCCGCTGTTATCAGACTCAGTGGAACCAGTGTACGGCAGGCCCAATGAGACAATAATGACGATTCGTATCATGCCTCTGGCGCAAAGCGTCAAAGGTCCGCCCCTGCTCCACTCCGTCTCCAAGCTACCTCAAGCCGTTGGAGCCTTGTTCACAAGGCGAAGCTTGATGCCGGCACGGGCTTTCGCCTTGTGAACAAGGCTCCAACAAACCAACTCAGCTATACTGCTCCGATATTCCATGCAGACAGGCAACACCCGCTTATGAGCATCAACTGGTTCCCCGGCCACATGAACAAAGCCACCCGCGAGATCCGCGAGATCCTGCCAAAGGTGGATCTGATCATCGAAATCGTCGACGCCCGCCTGCCCTACAGCAGCTCCAACCCGGTGATCGAGAATTTCCGTGCCGACAAGCCCTGTCTGAAACTGCTCAGCAAAAGCGATCTGGCCGACCCGGCCATCACCCAGCAATGGCTCGAGCACCTGCAAAAAGACCCCACCGTCCGCGCCCTGGCCATCACCACCCACCAGCCGGAACCGATGCGCAAACTGGCCGATATCTGCCAGCAGATGTTCCACAAAAAGCGGGATCGGGCCACCACCATCACCGCCCTGATCACCGGCATCCCCAACGTGGGAAAATCCACCTTCATCAACACCCTGGCCGGCCGCCAGGTGGCCAGAGCCGGCAACGAGCCGGCAGTGACCCAACGCCAGCAACGCATCGAACTGGGCGGCGGCCTGATCCTGATCGATTCCCCCGGCATCCTCTGGCCGAAAATCGAGAACCGTAACAGCGGCTACCGCCTGGCCCTCTCCGGCGCCATCAAGGCCACCGCCATGCAGGAAGACGACGTAGCCCTGTTCGCCGCCGAATACTTCATGCAGGCCTACCCGCAACAGATGAAAGAACGCTTCAAACTCGATGACCTGCCCGAAGAAGGCGTGCCCTTCCTGGAAACCATCGGCAAACAACGCGGCTGCCTGGGCAGCGGCGGCCACGTGGACTTCGACCGCGCCGCCACCCTGCTGATCAGCGAATACCGCGGCGGCAGACTCGGCCAGCTCACCCTGGAAACCCCGGCCATGGCGGAGAAGGAGCATGTGAAGGTGGCGGAGATCCGCAGACTGAAAGAAGAGGAGAAGGAGGCGAAGAAGAAGGCAAGGAAGGCGGCGTATAAGGCGAAGGGGCTGAAATAGGTTGCTGCCACCACGAAGGCCTTCCGCTTCAACCAATGCGACAACTACTAACTAATGGTCATCGTCGACGAAGCCTTCATGCACATGGACGAAAGCCGCTCCAAGAGTGTCATCAACTACTTGACCAAAACCCTGGGGCTACAACTCATCTTCATCATGCCCACCAGCAAGCCTGGTCCCTTCCTGGACCTGATCAGCAACCAGTTCGTGTTCAGCAAAATCCCCAGCCTGGTAACCGTGGGCGAAATCAACACCCGGGTACTAGTGGACAGACAACAACTCAACCAGGAACGAATCAGCGAATTGTGGGAGCAACAAAGAAGAGTGATCCGCAAGCAGGTCGCGCTGGATTTCATGGATGAGCTCAGCCCATGGCCATGCCCATCTGGCTCAAGGACGAGCCGTGGCTGTCTAAGTGGTTAGGCTGGTTTCTGGATAAGCTTTATAAACTTGAAAAAGCAAAGTATTAAACATGAAACAGCATCTTTCCCCCCACAATAATCTCAAAATCGGGGCTCTAGCGGGCCTTCTTCACCCATGCCAGCTCTAGCTTTCATCGAGCCATTTCTGCGTCACAAGGGGGGGGAGCCTGAGCCCTGGAAGCTCGGGATTGAGGCACTATCCGCCTCTCTGCGCTAACGAGAGAGAAGGTTGGGGTTGATGCCCAGCTCAAGCACCATTTGGCGGTAACTCACGCCGGGGTGGGGAGTCTGCTTTGCCGCTTCACGCTTGAATTCGAGGCTATACTTCTTTCGATTGCTCATAAACACTCCTTGGGCGCAGTGTGCCTCTTTTTAGAAGAGTCGGCAGTAATAAGGGCTAAACCCGGTCAGAAAATTTTCAATCAGGTATATTTCTTAGTTTCCACTTTCCAGACCGTCCAGAGCCAACACGCTGAAAAATGTCCCTTTTCCCTTGATAAGCCTCAACATCAGAAGAGTGATAATAAATAGTTCTTCTTACGGTAGAGTGCCACTTGGCAGATAATGACCTCATAGTATTCTTGCTAATATAATCGTAAAGCTCTCTTAGGGAAGCCTCCCCGCCAAGATCTTCAAATGCACCAACAACCTCATTGAGCCAATTTTCGTATTCCCCCTCAATAATTTCCAACTCCGTTTTAGATGATTCAGAAAGCTTAGATCCAAGAAATTTTTTGTAGGTATTTTCAAACTCGCTCAGAGTAAAGATATATATCGAAAAACCCGTTCTTTTATTGAACTCAGCAGCCAGATCCGGACGAATCTTCCTAGACTCTACCCAGTCATCCTTTTGATCCGACGTAATAAATATTATATTTTTCTCATTTTTAGCCGCCCAGGAAATAAGGTGCTCCCATATAATTAGATCGCCATATTTTGATTCAATTGGATCGCCAAAAAAATTAACGAAGTCGGATTTGGCATCATCAGCGAATCCGGGCGGTATCTTGCAGGAATACCTAACAGCGCCATTTTCAATTATTTTTCTTAAATCCTCGCCAGAAAATGGGCTTGACACTTTCCCGGAAAACATTTTTGAAAATCGTCCATACAGTGAATTAAAACTTGAGTTTCTTTTTATATCACTCGTTTTTGCCTCAATTGATTTATGAATTTCTTCTAGCGACTCTCTAACCTCTTTTGACAACTCATCGAAAGGAGTACTATATCCACCAGCTCTAGCATTTCCGTTTAAGCTTTTCTTGAATGACGAGAACTTTTGTTTAATATCGTTAATTTTTACCTCGGAATCTTTTTTAGCCATCTCCTTATTTTTGCTCACCTCGAAGGCCACATAATGTGTAACAAAATGGCCAACTCTGCGCTCAATCTTTTCAAACAAACTCAAAACCTCTTCTCTAGAATTGTCAGAAAGACGATATAAATCTAGTATCGTACTAGTGTCGTAACTAACTGAAAAACCATCCTTAAGATCAATATCTTTTCCATAATCCTCGCGATAGGTTTGGAAAATTCTATCCATCGACAATCTCCCAGAACGCCAGATCTTTAATCTTGGACACTTTCTTTTTTCCATCCACAGATAAGCTATGGTGCTTCTCTAACTTACGGATTTGTCCTATAAAGTATTCTTCATCATTCTTCGTCTGGGTGTTGAATATTGCTTTAATCTCCTGAGACTTGATATTCGCCACCTGATGAATCACCCAAGACAGAATCAGGGTCGAGTAGTCATTATCTCCGGTTTTGAAGTGTGTCAATTCTTGCGTCGACAAAATCGTCCCCACTCCGAACTCACGACCTTCTTTAAGAATCTTCTTTAAGCTCTCGAAGTCTTGCGACATAAAGTTATCCGCTTCGTCTACGAGAATCATTTTGGATATTTGGCGATAATCTCCATCAAGCTTTGAGCTGCCCTGTTGATGCATCTGGGTATAGAAGAGATCGAGCGTAAGAGCGACCACAAGATTCTGAATGCTCGGGTCGTATCCGGATAGATTGATTACTGTCACGCCGTCGACCAAATCATAGAGTGACTTCGTTTTACTGCTATCTGGCTCAAAAATTTCAAAGCCAATCAGATCATCTAGAGCCGCATATAGTGAGTCCTGCTCAATTTTTTCCTGAGCCTGAAATTCTGCCCACACGTCTGCAAGGGTCGGCGGCAGCCTGCTCCACGTGCTCTTATCATGAGGCAGAATACCTGCTGCTTCATAAGCATCCATTACCAAAGTTCGCGCTTTGTTTTGCTGCTTAGCCCCCAATCCAAATGCTTTAGACATAGTTGTTCTGAAGAGATTCGCCGTATGCATTGGCAGCATCGGCCTATCTCCGAATATGGCTAGTGGATTGAACGGCAGATGGTAAAGGTCATAGACCTTAGCTCCTGTTGCATCAACAAAATCTTCTTTAATGTAATCAGCTTTGTAATCGAAGATCAGAATGCCAATAGGAGTACCACAAACGTTGTTATGCTGATTACGAACCAACTGAGTAATCACAGACTTAGTAAACTGGGTCTTTCCAGTACCCATGGTGCCGATGATACCGGTGTTTGTATTAAACAACTTTTCGGTATTCGTAGGTTCCCAAAGAACCGGTTGATTATTGGATACATCCGCACCAAACTGAATAACTAAAGGCTTTGTTGGCCCATTAGATGCGTATCCGGAATTTGTAGATGAAGGCTCCCCCACTTCCTGATACTCAATATCTGGCTCAGAATAAGAAGTACTCACCCAAACTTTAGGTTCAGGTTTATCAGCCCCCTTCAGTTTTCCTTGATCGATGGATACAACACTAACAGAATCACCAAGAATATACTTATCCGGTACAGCCAACAGCCGACCGGCCTGAAGCTCATCTTTCAGCTTCTCGTATGGCTCATGCACTAAGCCAGGGAGCTTACTCATGGGGATATCAATTTCGAGAACCCCGTCGATCTCTTCGTAGCGTTCAGTGACACAAGAATCTGTATTCAGATGCGCAACGACGATCCCTGCAGGGTAGTTATTCAGTTGTGCTAATTCGTAAGTGCCTTCCAACCACTCTTCCCGTGCGGACAACAGCGCGTCAAAATAGTCATCGCTGAATACTTTATAGAGCTGATACTTCTCCACTTGTAGTAGGACCTGGCGGATAAACAAACCACGATACAAGCGGCCCGCCAAATTTTTCTGACCTAGCAACTCCTCCATGTACGCTTTTAGCTCACGAGCCTGCTTTCGGGCTTTTTCAAAATTCGGGCGCGCCCCGGCCTTAGACTCCACCGGTAGCAGGTATAGCTTGCCGTCTTTAAAGCCGGCAAATAGAACATCATCAGAAATCGCGCCCTGTTTAATACTGAAATTATGCCGGGAGAAATCTGAGTCGCTCATTGCCAGACCAATATTACCCGCAACCCTGATCATCTCGGCAACGGACAAGGGTACCCAGCAGATATCAGACTTAGACAACATCGCAGAAACAGCTTTGTATGAAGCAATAACACCTTCTTTGCCGAGCTTCTCTTTGTGAGGATCGTTAACCATTTGCAAGAGCCACTCGCCGTTGAAGGCGTTGAACTCACGAATTAGGCTCTCACCCGACACTCCAAGCACACTGCGATACAGCTGTGATTGCTTAGTTACTGTAATGGCATCATACCCAGCGGAACTGGTGTATTGATCTGAATAATGAATCAGTATGACGTCATCTGTCTTAGCGAAGAAGTCCAGAGTCACTTTCGGATCAACGATCGTGACCCAGACAGAGCTATCGTAAGACTTATCCAACAGGCGTTTAACCGAGTCACTCACAGCAAGGCTTATGGCCGAGTGCTCGTGATAGGAATCACTACTCAAGCGCGAAGGACGCCACATCGCCCCGAATAAGCGCGCAATTTTGAGGTGCGGCCTTTCTGTACAATCAACACCCTTCAGACCAAACGCTGTAAAGTAAGCATCGTTCTCGCTTCGGGATGATTCACCATTCAATAAGCCACCACATGCAATGCCAGAAAGATGCTCATCAATGTTGTTATCCCGCGCATCCACAACTTGATTGTTCTTAAAGAATGTCAGGTGCGCATATGCTTGATGTTCGTTTTTACTATTTAGAAATTTACTAAAGGTCAGACGGGTACGCAGGACATCGACAATAGTGTCGGTATTCCGCTTGGCCTTACCTTTGTCGAGGCCGTATCTATCCTTAATATCGTCATAGGTTGCCATCTCGGCGAAAATATCAAATTCTGTTTCAATCTCTTCGTCGTCATACAGGTTTACATGAATGTAACGACCTTCTTCTAGATGCTCCATATAGTAGGCCAGCAGGCCCCGAAATAACTCATGATTCTCAGCATTATTAACCGAATTAATCAGCATTGGCGCTGAGGAGACGGTATCGAAAAGCCTTGAAAAGGTCTCGGTAAATTCTTCGATTTTGTGTCTAACTAATTTACTTATGTAATCAAAGCTACTGTCTTCACGAGGCACTATCTCGAGCCAGAAAGCATTTTCATCGACTGTTTGTGTATAGCTGTACTTCTGGTCTATATCAAACAGGTGCGGTATTAAACCACGGGCATTCAAACGCTTAAGAGTCACGTCGGGAAGAGCGCGAAAGCTTAGGTCATCGCCGTCTGCTTCTATGCTCTCTATGAGATAGAGATAGTAAGAAAGAATCAGGGGATGAAAGGGCGTCAGGAAGCTCTTAACTAGACCCTCTTCAGTATCACGAATACTCGCGGTACCCAGCTTCATTAAAAACTTAGTACAAGACGATAAGGTCTTACCTCGCTCGACTGATTCGAGACACTCGAGATAATCCGCCACGTAATTCTTGGCAAGCTTCACCAGCGAAGGGCCCCACCCTTCCAGTGAAGGCAATGTGCGACGCTTACCTGCTTTGAAGTAGTGAAGAAACGCCATGTAGCTTTGGTACAGGCTTTTTAGCTCAGCAAAGCCTTCCATAAGGGACGCTTCCTCTCCTTTTTCTTTTGAAGCATCCCAACACACTAATTCTGATGCAATGATTTCCCACTCGGCATCAAGTAACTGCTTGCGCAGGAATAGCTGCTGAACTTCTTGGTTGTCTACGACAACAGCACCCTTCGTCTCTTTATATACGCCATAGTAATCGTCATTAAACATATGACGGGTGCGCCCTGTATCCATAAGAAGCGGTAGTGTAAGAGATTCCTTTGCTGATTCCCCCTCTATCTGAACAGGAAGTTCAGTCTCCCCACTTTTCAGAGTAAATCGAACCTCATCAGATTCATCGTAGATCTGCTGATAATCGATCTTTCCTACTGAAATAACGTCGATAATCTCATCATTATTGTTTAATGTGACCGACGTATCTAAGTTCGGATTAGCCTCCAATACCTGAACATCTGACTGAATGATGAGTGATTGGCCACGACCAGTCGCTTTTATCAGATACTTGTTAATGATGTCGTCGAAGTAGAACTTCTCCGCCGGCAGCACAAGGCATTGGAATTTGAACTGCTCGCTGGAAATCTCTCGCCTTGTCCTCACGGAAAAGAACAACGGCTCCTGTGTCAGCTCACCTGAAATTGTGAGGGTCGTATTGTTGCCACGGGGTTTGTGGCTGAGCTCTAGGAGCTTAGCCACCCTCTTAGGCTGTATATCAAACTCGCTCTTTTCAGTTCTAGCACCTGCGAACTTAATATCCATCTGGAAGGTATTATGATCTACGGGAACCTCTAAGAGAATGTTCTGATCCCGCTGTCCAGCTGTGGTTTCCTTCTTACTCCGGCGCTGAATATTTCCGCTAGCAGTAGCAACATCGACAAATTCTAAAGCTTGTTTTTTCTGCTTTTGGATTTCTGTGACAAATTCATCATAAGTTAGACTCTTCCAGTCTTCACTATTTATAAAGTTATCCTTTATGAACTTTTCACCAAACCTGTTTAATCTATCTTCAAGCTCGGTAGGGTGATGCTCAAGCTCAAATTCAATTTCAGATCTGAGTTTTCGATTTTCTTCTAAGCGACGCTCTATCTGTCGTGGATTAGAGGGCGTCGCCCCTCCTTCCCATGAACTTGTCAAATGCGGATCGTTAAACAAGCCTAGCTCATCAAACCTAAGATCACCGTCAATCATTGATTCGTAAAGGCTTCTATATCCGAAAATACTGGCACCATCGGACGCGACAATTTTGGCTTGCAAATCGAGAAGGCACTTAGACGTTTGCCTGTTGGTCATACTGTCGTCGATCAGGCCTTCAAGAAGGTCTCTGATCTTGGAAACTGACCAAATAGCTCCTTGTTGAGCCAGGTCAAATGTACTGTTCGTAATAGTATCGAGCGCACTGTTGTGTACCATAACTAGCGCTCTCTCATGATCTACAACAGCATCTCTGAGTTTCGCCAAATAGTTATCGCTATAGCAACCTTCCTCTACCATTTTTTCCTCTGCGTGCCCAGCGATTAGCACCTGAATGCCGTTTACGTTCAGATAACTAAGAAGTGTCTCTTCGTCTTGGACAAAACCATCGGCAGCATCTCGCAATGCTGCCAATAAGCGCACGGTGTTCTCAGGGTCTGTTGAACGAAACTGAAAGCGATCACCTGGCTTGATCCTTTCCGCCAACCAAGTTTTTAGGTGACTTACAAGAAAACCTTCAAATTGTTTTTCGGACATATACTGCATCCCCACTGTCGCTCATCCGCTCAAGATTCCCTACTCGTTCGTAAAATTCTATTAACGCTTGCTGAGACTGCTGATCAAACCAAACCCCTCGACGCTTAAACTCTTCAATTAACTGCTGATACTGAAGCTTTTCTTTGTTTCCCACTGCCAAATTCGTCAGCAATAACAGGTAGTCCTGATTCATAATCAGGACTCGTCCACCACGTTTACGGTTTTGGATAAAATGACGAGCTACTTCAGTTTCGAAAGATGCAACTACTTTTCTGTTTACCGTCAATTGACTAGAACGTGGCTGGCTAAATATTTCATTTGCTGTTGAGACTATAGCCTTGAATACATCTTCCGGTGTGCTTAGTTCTCCACTCCAAGGTTTCCGCCCCCGAGTCGCACGATAGCGTTCAAGAAAAGACGTTAATCCCCTTTGAAGTTCACTCTTCTCTTTCTCCGGCACCCCCTCAACATACTGATAATGTTTCCATAACGGATACCGAGTAGCTTCTTTATTATCAGGTTGATTTAGGTACTCCAGCGCAGATAAAACTGGAAAAAGGTCGTGTACATAATCGACCAGAGAGCTCAAAGCCTCACGAACATAGGTACGCTCACTACTGGCTCGCTCAGTATCCATGATGAAATAAAGTGGCTTGCTGGTTGGCTCAGTACGCCAGCCACGAAGATTCATCGCCAACTGTGAGCTATATAGAAAATTGTACAATCCCACAAAAGACTTCAAATTCTGCATCATGTACTCAGGGTATTGACACAGCAGCGATATGTCTTCAGCGAAAACTTCGCCCATGAAAGGAAGATAGTCTTCTGTTGCATCCGATGAAGGGAGCTCGCAAACACACGATTCGAATTCCACGATCAATTCCGCCTCAAGAAAGTTTAGGTTTTCAGGAGACTTCGGCGTTACTTCGGATCTAGAAAGGAGCATATTCCCCAGTACCGTACCGACATGCCGGGTATTGCCAGCTGATGCACTACCCGCCTTGAATAACATGAATTCGGGCGAGACCTGGAAGAGGCCCTTCGCATCACTATCGAAGTACATATGCTGCAAAAGGGTTTCAAACTCTTCATCCGCGATCTTTTTCGATAATCTCTCCATGCTCTTCTCGGCATACTTACCAAGCGAGACCCCTTTCTTTAACTCTTTGCGCCAAGCGACAGACAGCAACTCACCCGCAATCGCCATAACATCAGGGTCGCTAATGCTTTCTCCACGTTGCTGGCGAAACGTGAGGAAGTGATTCACGAAATTTCGGTCTTTAATCGCTACAGAAGCTACATTTTGCAAATTTTTTATCAAACTCATTGGCTGGCCTCCACTACAAACTCATCGTCCTCAAGTCGAAGAGACCAATCACCGTCTTCCCTATGAAAATATAAAGTTTCATTTTTTGAAGCTATTCGTGTTATTTCCTCAACAACCTCCTCAAGAATAACCACTGTGTTCTTATCGTGCCTATTAGGTCTATAACCCGCGAGGATTCGCTCTGTCAGCTCCAGAAAGGAGACAGTAATTGGAAATGGTTCTACAGATTGATCGTCAACTTTAATGGCAACTTTAAAACTATGTATCTGACCAGAATCAAATTCCCCGAGCGCCTTTGAGTCCATACCGATACCAACTTTTGCCGATATCGTCACACCGTTACGCTCAGCAATGTAAAATCCGTCACCTACCAGATTTGGGACTAGCCTATTCGCAAACCTGACAAGACTTGCGATTAGAGTTTTATTGTAAAAATCTCTCAGCTTCTTCTTATCCGACAACGAATAATGTAACTGCCAGATATTAATATAGTCTTCAAGCAAAACATCCTCGAAGTCCAAAGAGAATCTCTTGTGATAATTATTACCTAAATCCACACCCTGAAGAACATAGAATGCCCGCACCCAACTACTCGGCGACATTTCCTTGGCGCCATAACGGTTCTGATACTCAACCTTGAAATCGTCAAACTCTTTATCACCAATTCCAAGTGAACACTGCACAATGAATTCATCTATTTTCTGAGATCGCCGCAAACAAGGGTCAATATTTGACAAACTTTCTGATAGCCCGCCAGCGTTTGAAGAGAACAGGTTATCAAAAAGTATGGAATCCCCCATGATTAGATTATGAACAAAGTCAAGAATGGCGCGGGCAGAAAAGAATTGATCATATTTTAATCGAACATAAAGCAACGCTTTCACTATTACTTTTTGAACACTTTCTTCCTGTAGTATCCGATAATTCTGGTATTCGATACGCTGATGATCTTGCTCATCACTCAAATAGGCTAAATATAAAGGGTTGTCCTTTTCCCTAGCCGCCACTTTGGCAAGAATCTCAGAAATAAAATTCGACCCGACCTGACCTTCTTTCAAACTGAATTTTGGATAATCCTCAAAACTCAGAAAGTGATAGCCACCAAAAACCCTTTCACCTTTAATAAACCGGCCAATAGCCTTTTTGATTCCCACATGACGATCTGCGCCAGCATTCTGAAAGTTGAACATCATCCCAATGTTAATGCCCACAATCAGCGGTTTATCAGATACCTCATGCTCGTCAAAAAGCTGATTAAGCGCATCTACCGCATTTTGGTCAGGCTTGAAACTATGGGTAGCATCAAGATGAAACCGATATTGGTTTGAATATTTTTCGTAGTGACGCCGGAGGATTTCGGACTTTCCATCTCCGCTTGATCCGCAGAGAAAAAGGATGCTATTTGGAGATAATTTAGATCCTAGAGCTTCAATAAATTGCTTTTCAATATCTGTTTCTACATACAAATATGACCGAAGCCGTTCTATTTCGTCTGATGATTTTTTTAGGGTTGATACCGCTTGCGCAGAGGATCTAGCCAAGATTCCCACAAGATCTTGAAAATTCATAAACCGTCCTTGATGACTGCCATATAGGCACTACACACTTGTTAAGCCGCTCGCTCTCATTTTTATTTTGAACTCAGCCATGTCACGTACCACAAGAACACCTAGTGTGTTGGTGGATGCTCATCCAGGCCTGAAGCTTAAGCAACAAAGCCTATGTTTTGGCTGACAGGAAATTAAGTAACAGCACATAGCCCTCTTATTTTGTGTCAGCCTCTCCATCTCGTCTTGAATCTGAAAGCTCCAGGCCCGTAGTGGACGTTTATTGAAATAAAATTTAACTTCCTGTATATTTTGACTTCCATCCTTCGTATGGTACGCTCAATGAACTTGGATTTTTCACACACATTTCCTGCCGCTCGTGGAGTTCAGGCAGGGCGTCCCTGCTATGTCGCTATGTGCCCTATGCGCCTAGTCCCCAAAATTTTCGTGTTCGATGAAGCAGAAGTCCCTCCCGAGCTACGCGCTCAGCGGACGTTAAATAGATCTAGGATCCCAGAGATATCAACATATCTTACTGAAAACCTTAGAGATTACACGTTGTCAGCAATTACAGCATCCGTTAATGGACAGGTCAGCTTTGAGCCCTCATCGGATACTGGTCTAGGGCAAAACTTAGGCATGCTATCAATACCTATGGACGCTCAGATTTAAATCAATGACGGACAGCATAGACGTGCCGCAATCGAATATGCCATACAAGAAAACCCTGAGCTAGGGTATGACAATATCCCTGTTTTATTTTTCATTGATGAAGGACTAGAACGCAGCCAACAGATGTTTGCCGATCTCAATAAACATTCTGTTCGTCCCAGCGATTCTATTAGCACGCTTTATGACCGTCGTGACACTCTTTCTGAGCTTGCCCGAATAATGGTCAAGGACGTTAAAGCCTTCTCCCGACTAACAGAGATGGAAAAATCAAGCATTTCAAATCGTAGCACCAAGCTTTTCACACTTAGCGCTATTAAAAACGCTTCCAAGTCTCTCCTGTCTAAAGGAAAGGGCGACCAGATAGACGACATTGAGACAGCCCTGGCCTCAGCATACTGGAATGAAGTTGCGGCCAACATGCCAGATTGGCAGCTTGCTTTAGAAAAGAAGACTTCGACGTCGGAACTTCGGGAACAATATATACATTCCCACGGCGTTATGCTTCAAGCCATGGGCAACATTGGTTCCGATCTCCTAGTTCGCCCCAAGAAACATTGGGCAACCGCCCTTAAAGGCCTAAGCAAGATCGACTGGGCTCGTGCCAATAATGCTTGGGAAGGCAGAGCCATGCACCATGGCCGCATCAGCAAAGCCCGCGCAAGCGTCATACTAACGGGTAACTACATCAAACAGCAGCTGGGTATTGCACTCACGCCCACAGAACAGGAATACGAGGAGTCGCTCAAGAAATGAGCTCCGAGGAACAGTTTCTTTACCCAACACACCTAGACATGATCAAGGAACTCTCCCTTGGGAACCGCCCGCTGGCGGATCTCGTGAGAGAAATCCAGTCTATCTACGCACTGACGATCGCCCATGGATTATTGGATTCAGTGGAGGCAAGGATTCCACTTGTGTCTTGTCACTGGTTTATATTGCGATTCAACAGCTTCCCAAGGCCAAGCGGCATAAGCATATCTACGTCGTTTCGTCCGACACCCTAGTCGAAACACCTGTCGTGGTGGATATGATCAAGCAGGTAATGGACCGGATTAATGCTGCTGCCACAGAAGAGGAGCTCCCCTTTTCGGCCCACCCTGTTGTTCCCAAGACAGACCAAACTTTCTGGGTTAATTTGATTGGGAAAGGGTATCCTGCGCCAAATCAGACCTTCCGCTGGTGCACCGAACGGATGAAGATTGATCCGGTCAGTGAATTCATTCTCGACAAAGTAACCAAATTTGGTGAAGCCGTCGTAGTTCTTGGTTCCAGAAGCCAGGAAAGCAACTCCCGGGCCCAGGTGATTGCCAAGCACAAGATTGACGGCTCCGCACTGAGCAGGCACAGCTCGCTACCCAATGCCTATACCTATATGCCGATAGAAAGCTGGTCGGCAGACGAGGTCTGGGAATACTTAATGAGTGCCTCCTGCCCATGGGGTGGCACCAATCGTGAGTTACTAGAACTTTACAAAGGCTCAAACCAAGGCGAGTGCCCTCTTGTTATCGATAAAAGTACACCATCCTGTGGAAATAGCCGCTTCGGCTGCTGGACTTGCACCGTAGTGACGGACGACAAGGCGCTTCATGGCCTGATTGAATCCGGCGCTGACTGGATGAGGCCGCTTCTTGATTTTCGAAACAAGCTTTATCAGTCCCGACAACCAGAAAATTCGAAGGAATACAGAAACTTCAAAAGACGCACCGGGCGAGTCTCATACAATACCGGCGACATTAAGGATGACACAATCCAGGAAGTGCGCCATGTGCCCGGTCCGTATTGGTTAAGTACCAGAAAAGAATTCTTGCGTGAGCTTCTGGAGATCGAAAAAACGATTAATGATAATGGCCGAGAAATCGAGCTAATTACCCGACCTGAACTTCATGTGATCCGGCAAGAGTGGCTCCGTGACCCCAATGAACCGGATTGGGAGGATGCACTTCCTGGGATTTATCGAGAAATCTATGGCGAAGACTTGGACTGGATCGAAAACGATGCAGGTGCCTTTACCAAGGCCGACAGCGCGATTCTTGAAGAGCTTTCTAAACGATATGAAATTCCGGCCGCTTTGATTAGAAAACTACTGGAAGCGGAGCTCGAGGTGTCCGGCCTCGGCAAGAGAAGAGGCATCCTCCAGCAGCTTGAATCCATCCTTCGACAGGATTGGGAGGGACTGGATGAGATCAACGAGCGCAACGAGGGACTTCGCAAACTTGGTCGCAGCCATGTAGACGAAGTCCAAAGAGAATTTTCTGAGTTTTTGTCCTAATGCTTATAAAAGAGCTGGTTCTAAACAACTTCCGCGTATACTCAGGCGAAAACCGTTTTGATCTCGCGCCGCGCAGAAGATACGGTAGAACCCGTCCAATCATATTATTTGGCGGTCTGAATGGCGCTGGAAAAACCAGCATCCTGTCTGGTGTGCGTCTTGCTCTATACGGCCGGGCCTCACTCGGGCCTTCTGTATCCCATATAAAGTACGAGGAGTACCTGAAAGACTCGATTCACCGCAATCGAAGTACAGGCCGCTCTGGTAACGAGGCTGCAGTCGAGCTTTCATTTTCTTACGCGAAACTTGGTGTCGATAGCGAATTCCATGTTCGTCGCACATGGCGTAGCACCGCAAAAAGCGTAAAAGAAAGTCTTCAGATATCCGAAAACGGAAAACCAATTAAGGGTCTTAGTTACGAGCAAGCCCAGAATTTTCTCAATGAGCTAATTCCGATTGGCGTATCAGATCTGTTTTTCTTTGACGGCGAAAAGATTGCAGAACTCGCCGATGACACAGGCGGTCGTTCCCTTGAAAAGTCAATTAAAAAACTACTGGGATTGGACGTGGTAGAGCGGCTTTCGGGTGATTTGACTGTACTCAACCGGAATATAGCTCGAAAATCCTCCAAAAAAGAGATTGAGAATAAGATAAAAGACGAACAGAAAGCCCTTGACGGGCACCGGAACAGGATTGAAGAGCTAAGAAATGAAATTTCTTCTCTCGGAGCAAAACGTTCAGAGGTAGCACTGCAGGAAAAGCAGATACAGAAAATATTGGAAGACCGAGGTGGTCACTTTTCAGTATCTAGGAAAGACATCGAGGAGAAAATCGATTTTCTTAATAATAAACGTCAAGATATCACTGCGAGCATCCTTTTATATCTTGGCGACGCCGCGCCGCTGGCGCTTAGCGATGTGTTTACAGCGAGACTTGAAAAACAAATAGAGAGCGACCTTGAGACACTTTCAAAAAAACAGGCGATTGAGAACGGGGCCGCCTACCGAAAGAGCTTGAAAAAAACGCTAAAAGGAAAAATTGAGACTGAGGCTCTAAAAAAAGTCGATGCTGCATTTTCCATGCTTTTGGAAGAAGCGAATTCCGCGCAATCGGAACCCATGCACGACATGACGCCGGCACAAGCCAGCCTGATTCATTCCAGCCTTCGTCAGGGTGCTGACCAGGCGGCCCAGATGCGGAAGCTGTTTTCTGATCTTGAGAATATCGAGCAACAACTTGATGAGCTCGGGGCAGCGTTAGCCAGGGCTCCAGATGACAGCCTGATCCAGACAGACTTCGAAAATCTCCAGCTGGCTCAGAGAGAACTTGGTGGTGTGGATGCTCAACTTGAGAGTTTTCGAGCTCAAGCTCGGGAGGAAGCCGGCAAGGCTGTAGAGACAGCGCGGCGTCTGGACAAACTATATGTGGAGGCTGCCCGCTCTAGCGATCAACATCGTGTTCTGGATTACATCGGCAACGCGAATGAGCTACTTTCAGAGTTCGTAGACCGCACCGCAAAAGAGAAAATAAAGGACTTGGAAAAGCAGTTCACGGAATGCTTCTCTAGGCTTGCTCGCAAAGATGACCTAAATCTCCATATCAAGGTTGACCCGGAGACCTTTAACGTACATCTGATTACCGCTGATGGGCTTCAAGCTGCCAAAGATGAACTTTCCGCGGGGGAAAAGCAGATCTTCGCTATATCCATTCTCGAGGCTTTGGCGAAGACGTCAGGACGGCAATTGCCAATGATTGTTGATACGCCTCTTGGCAGGCTTGATTCAAAACACAGAGGAAAGCTGATTGATGGCTATTTCCCCAGTGCGAGCCACCAAATGGTGATTCTATCAACGGATACGGAAGTCGACGAATCATTCTATAAAGCCCTCTCACCTGAAATATCAAGGGCCTATAAGCTTGAATACGATTCCAAAGCCGGTGCCACCAAGGCGTTCGAAGGCTACTTCTGGCAAACCAAGAAAGCGGGATAATAGCTATGCTCCCAACCAGAATTCAGTTAGGCAAAAAGACCTGGGACCGCCTGCAATACCTGCAAACCCAGACGCGAATAACGCCTAACATTACCGCACGAGTTGCAATTTGTATGGCGTTACGGGACATCCGCACGGCTACAATCAACACTTCAAAGCCTGAGCAAACGCACACAATTAACCGAGACGTTCTGTTTGGTGAGCACGACCGGACTTATGAAGCCATGATTCGGCAATTCCTCCACGAACAGAGTGTGGATGCAGATATTCAGGCAGTGATTCGGTCATTAATCGACAACGGTCTACACAAGCTTGGGCATCTGAAGAAGTTCTCCGATTTGAAATCGGTTTTTGATAGCACTGCCGCTTAAATCACCAGAGTGAACACAGGGACACTTGCCAGGTGCCGCTCTAGTGCACCTGGCAGGATCAGATCCAGATACTGTTGAGAGCTTATAGTTCGCTCCAGTAATCCGCCCTGTCCGCTTTGACCCACCGCACACCGCCTCTCGGGTCGTTCACATCGCCGTCATAGCGAGGAATCAGATGGCAGTGCATATGCGGCACGGTCTGCCCCGCAGCTTCGCCGCAGTTCATACCGATGTTGTACCCCGCCGGAGCGTAGTGTTTATCCAGGTAGGTTTTGGCCTGATTGATCAGATGGTTAATTGCGGCCTGCTCCTGATCCGTCAGGCTGAACCAATCGTTGGTATGTCTTTTGGGAATGATCAATAAATGACCTGGAGAAACGGGGAATTTGTCCTCTCGGACATAGGCCAATTCGTTATTTATTTCTGTGCCATCTCCTAAAGCTACTGGCACAGCACAAAATGGACAATCCGGCATCAAACTCCCCTTTTTCTTTGCCCAAGTATTCCTTACCTGAAAGCTATTCATTTTTATGTGCTACACATCTCACACCACATAAACGCTACGAGGTTTCCCTTACATTATTTGTCGTACATTGCTGC